>CAVFSQ010000026.1:0-11331 GCA_963625145.1 Bacteroidaceae bacterium
AGCGTATAGCATGCCGTGGCAAGCAGAAAGCCACAGTTGGGGCCAAGACGCTGCATGAGCCTCCGCTGCACGAATCCGCGCCAAAATATTTCCTCGGCCGGGCCTATAACTAGCAGCAGAAGCAGGGCTATGAGCGTAGTGTCGGTACCGTTGCCGAAGGAATATATCATGTCAACCTGCGGACGAGCAAAACTGAAAAGCATCTGCGAAACCTTGTCGCCTATCCAAAACACCCACCACAGCACAAAGGCTATCGCCAGTCCGAGCGCTACCTGGCGCACGCTAGGGCGCAGTTCGCGCAATGTCTCGCGGCATAGCGTGAGCGAGACCGCCGTCAGCACCACTGCCGAGAATGTCATTGCATACCAAAAGTTGAAGAGCTGCGACGTCCATGGCGAGAACATCACAAACCAAAGCACTGCAGCAACTGCCACACCGGCAATCACTCCCTTCATTCCGCCAAGCCTAAGATTTTTCATATCAGTCCTCCCGCTACGAAGCCCAATGCGTAAAGCAGCCCGAAAAGGAACTGGAACTGCGCCGTGCTTTGGTCGAGGCGCGAAATGGCGGCTACGTTTCCGCCCCGTGCGCCCATCATTGTCTTTATATTCTTTATCCCCATTGGCAGCGAGAGGAAGGTGACCAACAGGCACGGGCTCAGGCCGCAGAACAGGCAGAAGACCGCTACTAACAGATAGGGCACGGTTATTTCGGCGAAATAAATCCACTGCGACGCACGCATTCCTGCCTTTCCGCTTATTGTTGCCAGCCCGGCGCGGCCGTCGTTTTCGATGTCCCTGGTATTGTTGGCATGGAGTATCGCCACGATGTGCAGTCCGAAGGGCAAACAGTAGAGCAGCATTTCTATGTGGTAGCTTCCGGTGGCTACAAAGCAGACGCCCACTGCCGGCAGAAGCGCAAAGCATAGCAGTATGTCGAAGTCGCCGAGCACATGAGCCTTGAACACATAATAGTATATCGGCAGCGCGAGGCCCAAAATCCCAAGCCACAATGCCGAGAAGTCTGACCTAAAGAGTAGCACTATGCCGAGCAGCGCCCCGACGCCGAGCAATGCCCATCCGTAGCGCAGTATTTCCGCGGGCTTGAAGAGGCCCGTCCGTATCCATGTCACTCCGTTCACGCACTCGGGGCCGTCTACGCCCCGCTCGTAGTCGTGGTAGTCGCTCACGAGGTTGCCTCCGGCATGGAGTATCATGAGCAACGGCAGGCACAGTGCGGCATTAAGCCAGTCAATGGCGACACCGACACTGCCGTGGCAGTCGAGGTAGAACAAATAGGCGACAGTGACCAAAACTGCCACCGACGATGTGGTGAACGACCATGGCCTTACGGCCATAATCCAATTCTTGAATGTACGGGCTTGAGCTGTATCCATGTTTACGTTTTTGAGATTCTTGCTGAAACTTCTTGACGGAATTTTCCTTCAGAAATTTCCGGCTGCAAATTTACGAAAAAAGCATCTACTGCCGAAAAACGGCGAAGCGCACCCGAGGTGAGTCTCTGGATGCGCTTCGTTTTAAGTACCGTATATGTGCGGCTTTTATTTCTGTTCGGGAATTATAAGTTTGTAGCCCTTACCATGTATGTTGATAATTTCCACTTCGGGGTCGGCCCTCAAGTGCTTGCGCAGCTTGGTGATATAGACGTCCATACTGCGGGCGTTGAAGTAGTTGTCATCCACCCAAATGGTCTTGAGTGCATAGTCGCGCTGCAAAATTTCGTTGGCGTGTTCGCAGAGCAGTTTCAGCAAGTCGCACTCCTTGGTTGTGAGTTTGGTCACTTCTTCGCCCATCTTAAGTGTCTGCTTCTGTGTGTCGAACACGAACTTTCCGAGCTGATAGGTTACCTGTTCCACTATTTTCTTGCCGTGAATGCGACGCAGTATGGCTTCAATACGGAACACGAGCTCTTCCATCGAGAAGGGCTTGGTGATGTAGTCGTCGCCGCCAATCTTGAATCCGTTGATAATGTCGTCCTTAAGTGTTTTTGCGGTGAGGAACACAATGGGCACCTCATCGTCAAGTTGCCTTATTTCCTTTGCCAGTTCGAATCCGTCTTTCTTGGGCATCATCACGTCGAGTACGCAGATGTCGTATTTGCCTTTCATGAATGCGCGTGAGCCGGCTTCACCATCCTGGCAGAGATCGGTGTCATAACCTTTTGCCTGCAGGTATTCACGCAGCAGGAGTCCCAGATTCTCGTCGTCTTCACAAAGAAGAATGTGCATTTTGTCGTCCATGTCTATTGGTTTTTAATGATTGGTAATGTTATTACGAAAGTGGTGCCGTGGCCGAACTGGCTTTCGGCGTGTATATTTCCGTCGTGCAGTGACACAATTTGCTTGACGTAGGCCAGTCCAAGTCCAAATCCCTTGACATCGTGGTGATTGCCTGTGTGCACGCGGTAGAATCTCTCAAAAATCTTGTGCAGGTCTTCGCGCTTTATACCTATGCCGTTGTCCTTCACCTTGATAACTATGCGACTACCGTCGTTTTCGGTTGAGATGTTCAGCTGCAGCGGTGTGTCGTCGCGACGGTATTTCATTGCGTTGTCGAGCAGGTTGAACACCACGTTGGTGAGATGTATCTCATCGCCGTAAACGGTGCATTTTTCTGCCTTGAGGTCAGTGTTGAGCACTCCGCCCACATTCTTCATCTTTATTATATAGGTGTGCGCCACGTCCTCAACCAGTTTATTGATGTTGAGCTCGCGCTTGTTGTACCGTGCCTTGTTGTGCTCGTAAAGCGACACCTGCAGCACTTTCTCCACCTGGAACCTGAGGCGCTTTGTTTCGTCGTTGATGATGCCAGATATGTGTCGGAACACTTTTTCGTTCTTGCATACGGCGGGATCGGAGAGCATCTGTGCGGCGAGCGATATGGTTGAAATCGGTGTCTTGAACTCGTGCGTCATGTTGTTGATGAAGTCGTTTTTCATCTCGGTATACTTACGCTGGCGCAACATGAGCCACACTATGAAGATGTACATAAGCAACAGCACCACCGTGAAAATCAGCGCGGGCACCATAAAGCGTATGCTCTGGAAGATGTAGCGGTTCATTTCGGGGAAATGGAGCTTTATGATTGTCATGTTGTCGGGCGCATCGTTTGGGAACAGTATTCTTGCCACGGCATATTCTTCGCCTTCGGGGCTGTAGTCGGTGCAGCGGAAGATTTCCTTTCCCCTGCGGTCAAGCAGGCGGAAGTGATATGTCAGTGTAATGCCGTTGTTGGCAAGTTCGAACTTGAGGTTGCGATCGAGGTCACGGAAATCGATGCGCTGCGCAATGGGTTTTGTGCTCGATTCGTTTAGCAGTATGTACACCACATCGTTGAGCGTCTTAAGTTGATAAACGTAGCGCTTCTTTATTACATCCTTCATTTCCTTTGTGATATCGCTTTTCACGAAGGGAGGCTGGTGCAACAGTTCCACCGGCAAGCGTTCGCTAGTGAGTTGGGGCATGCTTTCGAGCATAGGCAAACGTGCGGTGTCGTTTTTCAAGTGAGCGGCCATAGGCGCAGCAGGGTGTAAAGGGGCCGTTGCGGTGTCGCGCTCCGATATGCCGTCATCGCTGTCCACAAATCGCTTGGCGTCGTTGATGAGGCCGCGACGTGTTTCCTCGAATTCCATGTTGTGGCTCACTCGCGTGATGCTGCGGTTCACCGATTCGCGGAACTGCTCACTGCGTAGCTCTATCACTTCCTTCAGATAGCTCAACTGCAAGAAGAACAACATCACGAAGCACAGGCCCGTTATGATTGCCGTTATTATGATTGTGGACTTTTTCATACGGCAAATGTAAGCATGGCGTGTATTACGGAGTGAAAACTTTGTTGGATTATCTTTTGAATTTTAACATTGTTAGCAAAAAACAGTCGTTTGCTTATCAAATAAACAAACAAACGGCACTACGCAAAATGTTTTAGTACAAAATTTTAGCACACCCTTATGCCTCGGTGGTACTTCGGGCAGGCGGCATGGCTGTCACTCCAGCATGTCGTGGTATTTTCTCACGGCGTTGTCCATAAGCGCCACGGCATCGTCGATGGTACCCCGCACCTCACCTCCTGCGGCATTGAGATGTCCTCCTCCTCCGAAGAACTCAGCCGAGAGGCGGTTACAGGGGAAGTCGTCCACCGAGCGCAGCGATACCCGAATCTTGCCCTGTGCGGCATCTTCACGAAAGGCAACGCTGAGTCGCATACCCTTCACGGCGAGTGGCATGTTCACGAGGCCTTCGGTGTCGCCTCGCTGGAAGTTGAAGCGCCGCAGTTCATCGGCGGTGAGAGTGTAGTAGCAGGCGTGGAGTCCGGGGTAGAAATGCAATTTCTTGTAAAGCACGTATCCTGTGAGACGCACGCGGTCTGGCGAATAGTTGTTGTAGACGTTGCGGTAGACGCGGTCCTTGTCGAAGCCTTTAGTAAGCAACTGGCTTATGATGAAGAATATTTCGGGGTGCGAGGAGTTGTAGGTAAACCCTCCGGTGTCGGTCATCATGCCACAGTAGAGGCATACTGCTTCATCGCGTGTCATTTCTTCGAAGGCTCCGAGTTGCCACAGCAGTCGGAACACCACTTCACATGTAGAGCACATCTCAGGTCGGCACACGGTGAATGCGGCATTGATTTTCGGTTCGGGGTGATGGTCTATCACCACGCGTGTGGCCTGGCATTTCTCCAGCACTGGGGCGAGAGCTGCGGTGCGCGAAGTGTCGTTGTGGTCGAGGCTCAACAGCAGGTCTGCGCTTTCGGCGGCGGCTTCGGCTTCGTGCGGCTCGCGGTCGTAGCACACAATTGCATCGGCCCCAGGCAACCACATCAGGAAGTCGGGCAGGCGGTCGGGCAACACCACGGTAACGTCCACTCCGCGGCGGCGCAGCCACCCAGCGAGAGCCAGACAACTGCCGACGGCGTCTCCATCGGGCGAGGCATGCGCTGTGACCACTGCACGGTGTGCATTGGCGGTTATGCGTTTCCACTCAGTGAGTTCCTGTGGCGATATCAATGTAGGCAACATTTGCATGAGATTAACGGCGTATGCCGGGGTTATACGTTCTTGGCACGTTTGATGCGTACCGGACAAATTCATTCGAACTGCAAAGATATGAAAAACTTTCTTGCTTTCGCTCCGAGGTTAGCGTCGCACACCGAGTTTCAGTGCCGGCGATATGCTCAGGTCGCACACCGCAATGCCGCGCCGGCGGCATTCCGCTACAAAACTGCCGCGCCGGTAATCCGAAAGGCGGGAATCAACCACCACCAACCCGGGACAAACAGTGGAGAGCCACTCCGCGGCATTCCCTCTGAAACCTCCGGCAACGAAAACCACGTCGACGCCAGTCTTTACGGGCGGCGGAGAAACGCGTACGGTGTCGTCCAGCATCATAAATGTCCGTCCGGCAAATGCCACTATGCGGCCGCGTCTGCACACCGCACCGCCAGTATACTGTGTGGGAATGCGCCGGGGAGATGCCATGCCAAGCCTATTCCAAAAATCGGTTTCCACACCCGCCATAGCCGCCGTAACGACCGAATCGCAAAACTGCTGCGGCGAATACACGTAGGATTCCCTTGGCGAAGCTACAAACTGCACGGCACTAACCGACAAATACTTATAGAAATACACACCGGGGACACGGGAACGCGCGGCACGCCACGACAGCGTTTGCCATGCCACAGCGGCCAGCAACGGAAAGCCGGCATACACCAACAACATTGCACGCCGTTGTCGCGAATACATGTACACCAAAAGCAAAGCTACGTAGAGCAACAGCACTGTGCCTGCCAACGGATAAAGGCCGATTACCGCGAACGGGAGATTTCCCATAAAGCCGAGAAACCTGATCATGAAACCCACTGCGGCATTCAGCGCCCAACCCACTGCCGATGCCAACGGCCGGCACCATGAAACTGCAAGCAGTACAACACCCCCCTGGACTACAAAAGCTGTGAGCGGCACCGCTACCAAATTCGAAAACACAAACCACGTGGGAAATGTATGGAAATGATACGCAACCAATGGGGCGACTCCCACCTGGGCACACAACGAAACCGCAATCATACTCCATATTTTACCTACCGGCCGGCCCAATACCAGTTTCGGAGGAGCCAGGCGCCCTGCGAATGCCAATATGAAGAATACCGACACAAACGAGAGCTGAAATCCTACGTCGTAGAGCGACAGCGGACTGACAAACAGCATTACAAAGGCGGCAAACCACAGATTGGAAAGTGAAACCGACTCGCGCTGCCACACCGCGCCCAGCGACAGCAGCGTGTACATCAGAGAAGCGCGCACCAGCGACTGCGGCATACCGGCCACGAAGGCATACGTCCAAATGAACAACACGGAAACGACATGCGCAGGGATACGCATACGCTTCACGCGACGGCCGCCGGTAAGCACAAACTGTAGGAGAGAATAGACTATGGCAAGATGCAGACCCGACAGCGCCAATATATGACTGGTGCCGGTATGCGCAAACACATCGCGCACCGCTTTCGACAAGGCAGCCTTATTGCCGAGCGTCATTGCCGCCACTGCTCCATACGCTTCACCGCCCACGCCGGCGCTACGGAGTTTCTGCGAAAGCACGCCACGCACTCTGCATCCGGCAACAAGCAACCGGTTATAGAGGCCCAGGCCTTGCGACAACCTGCAGCGCTGTTCTTCCGGGAGAGGGAGCACATCGTCGCGAAAAACGAAAGCTTCACCGCCTACGCCGTGGGTTTCGAGATACGAAGCATAGTCGAACGCATAGGGATTGCCCGTACTACGTGGCTTTTCCATACGGGCATAAAAGGCAACGGCATCGCCTGCTTCGAGCGTATCAACGGCGGGCGAACGCACAAACGAAACCATCGCACTGACACCGACACCCGTGGCTTTTCCACTTCCCCGGCTGTTTTCATTTCCGTAAGTCTCGAGCACTTTTATCTTCATGCGCAAAACCTTATTGCTAGGTTTCGGCGTTTCCTCCACTATTCCGGCATAAACGGCCTTTTGCGTGCTCCAGGCAAAGGTTGAGCGGCGAAGCGAATGCACGGTATGCATCAACGAAACGAGGAAGAAAAGCAAAACGGTGAAAGTGAAATACGCAAAATCAGTCACCCACCGTCTATTGCCGGCATTGCTGCGGCCACACAATGCCATTGCAGCAAGCAACAATGCGCAGACACCCACAACAATTCCCACCTGCAGCATATACTGCCGAAACACTTCGAAGAAATGCCTGCCGCATAACGCACCGGCAACCAGCGCAACCGTGAAACGCACGGTTGGAATTTCCCCGAAAGCCGAAACAGGCGGAAATGCTTTAATCCCCTCCCGTTTCATTTCTTTTCCATTCCGCTTCGGTTATTCCAGAGCCTTGAAAGCGTCGATTTCGGCTTCGGGGTCGGGGGCGTTGAATATGGCGTTTCCGGCCACCAGGGCATCAGCGCCGGCTTCGAGCAGCATAGGAGCATTGTCGAGATTCACTCCGCCGTCGACCTCGATTATCGCCGACGATCCGCAAAGGTCAGCCATACGCCGCAACTTCTCCACCTTCACTAGCGAATGCTCAATGAATTTCTGCCCCCCGAAGCCGGGATTCACCGACATCACCAGGGCAAGGTCGAGGTCGCACAGCACGTCCTCGAGCATCTCGACTGGCGTGGAGGGGTTGAGCGTAGCGCCAGCCAGCATGCCGGCATCGTGTATCTGCTGCACCACGCGGTGGAGGTGGGGGCATGCCTCAACGTGGACATTCATATAACGCGCACCTAGGTTCCTGACCTGGTCGATGAACTTCTCGGGCTTCTCAATCATAAGATGCACGTCAAGCGGCTTCTGCGCACAGGCGGCAATGGCCTGCATCACGGGAAAGCCGAAAGAGATGTTGGGAACGAACACGCCGTCCATAACGTCGAGGTGAAACCAGTCGGCACTGCTTCGGTTGAGCATCTCTACATCGCGCTGCAGGTTGCCGAAATCGGCAGCCAGCAGCGAAGGGGATATTATGGGTTTCATTTCTGCGGGGCCTTTTGGTGAATTTCTGCTGCGCAGGCTTTGGCTCTCGCCCTCACCTGCTCTATACTCTCGCCCTCGGCGCCGTAGGCTAGAGCCACGGCAATGCGGCGGTGCTGCCAGCTGCGCGGCTTGCCGAACACGCGCACGTCGGTGCGGGGTGCCGCCAGGGCGCGCGCCAGGCCGGAGAACTGCGGCACGGCATTTTCCTCGTATTCGGCGAGGATGGGGCGGCTAGCCCCGGGGCGCAGCTGCTCGATGACGGGGATGGGGAGCCCGAGCACAGCGCGCAGATGGAGTTCGAACTCGTTGAAGTTCTGAGTCTGCGCCAAGGTGACCATACCCGTATCGTGGGGGCGCGGCGACAGTTCGGAGAAATACACTCCGCGCTCGTTGCTGACGAAGAATTCCACGCCCCAGATGCCGCAACCTGTAAGCGCGCGCGTCACGGCGCCGGCCATGTGCTGCGCCTGGGCCAAGTGCCGGGGGGCCATAGCCGCAGGCTGCCAACTCTCGCGGTAGTCGCCGTGGCTCTGCACATGCCCGATGGGGGCGCAGAACAGCGTCTCGCCGTTTTTCTGCGTGACGGTGAGAAGGGTTATCTCGTAGTCGAACGGAATGAACTCCTCGACTATCACTTCCATGACATCGCCGCGGGCGCCGCTCATGGCCATGTTCCACGCATTGTCAACATCGGCGGCGTCACGCACCACGCTCTGCCCGTGGCCCGACGACGACATCAGCGGCTTCACCACGCAGGGCAGCCCTATTTCGGCTACGGCGGAGCGCATCTCGTCGAGATTCGCGGCATAGCGGTAGCGGGCCGTCTGCAGGCCCAGTTCGCGGGCGGCAAGGTCGCGTATGGCGCGGCGGTTCATGGTGAAGTTCACGGCGCGGGCGCTGGGCACCACCTGTATACCCTGGGCCTCAAAGTCGTAGAGGCATTCGGTGCGTATGGCCTCGACTTCGGGTACAATGATGTCGGGGCGGTGTTTCGCGACGGCGCGCGCCAGGGCATCGCCGTCGAGCATGTCGAACACCTCGCGGCCGTCGGCCGCCTGCATGGCAGGGGCACCATCATAGGAGTCGCAGGCTATAATCTGCTGCCCCAGGCGCTTTGCAGCAATCACGAATTCCTTGCCGAGCTCACCCGAGCCCAGCAGCAGTATCTTTTTCATAATTCACTTTTTTGGTTTGCGGCCCAGCGTTCAGCTCAGGGCCATTGAACCTTTGCCCGTAGCAGCAGAAGCGAGGGGCAGGTAGTTGTGGGCAAAAAACAGGATAAACTGCACCGTAGCTTCGCGCGGAGACAGTTCGGAGGAGGAAAATTTTGTCATAGGCTTCGGATTTCTTACACTATGACAACGCGGCGCGGCGGCACATTATTGCGTTAAGCGTGATTTTTTTATGCCAGGCGGCAAAATTTCCCCATTCCCATATTGTCCCCTTTTCTGTTCCCGGCGGGGGGAAATCAGTAGACCTCGAGCACGATACCCCGTTCGTTCACCATCTTGCGCAGGTTGATAAGGGCATAGCGCATGCGGCCGAGGGCGGTATTGATGCTCACCCCGGTGGCGTCGGCAATTTCCTTGAAGCTCATGTCGCGATAGAAGCGCATGGTGATTACCTCGCGCTGGTTTTGGGGGAGGAGTTCAAGCATTCGGCCTACGTCGTCGAGCGACTGGCGTGTGATCATCTTCATTTCCACGGTGGCGTCGGAAAGGCGGGCGTCGTTGAAAAGGTCGATGTCGCCGGCATCGTTCGAAACGAGGTTGCAGGCGCGGTCTTGGCGGTACTTGTCGACCACCAGATTGTGGGCAATGCGCATGAGCCATGCCGAGAACTTTCCGCTTTCCACGTATCGCCCCTGGCGAATGGTGACTATGGCCTTGACGAAGGTTTCCTGAAAAAGGTCGTCGGCGGCATCATCGTCGCGCACGAAGAAGAGGATATATGAGTAGAGTTTTTGCCTATAACGCGCGAGCAGTTCATCGAAAGCCGCATTGTCGCCGGCGGCGTAGTTGCTTACAAGCTGCTCGTCGGAGAGCGTGCACTTTTTATCCATTGTATCTTAAGTTTACTTTCTTTGGAGTAAAGTCAATGCAATAGGCAGTGGGGGTTGCTTTAAACTTAGGGGCAAAATAAGGCATAAAAAGCGTAACGACCAAATTTCACCGCAACATTTTTGCAAAAAGCGCCTGTCTTAGGGCCCATTCCGGCAGTTACTGCATTCCCCCACGCCCTTTCAGTAGCCGAAACTCACCCTTCCCCTATTTACCCTTTGCCGTAAACAAACCCCGACAGTGCCCCGGCACGGAACTTACGCGGCGACATGCCCGTGGCGTTACGGAAATAGCGCCCCAGGCTCGACACATTGTCGAAGCCCAGATTCACCGCCACTTGCTTTATGGTGTTGCCCGGCTTGAGCAGCTCACGCTTAATATCGCGTATGCAGTATTCGGTGACCAGCTGCAACGCCGTCTTGCCGCTTGTCTTCATGCACACGGCGGCAAGGTAGCGGTTGGTGACACTGAGCTTCTGCGCATACCAGTCCACCTTGCGCTGACGCGGATATGTGGCAGTGAGAAGGTCGAGGAATTCGCAGAACGACACCTCGCTCTTGCAAAAGGCTGTAGTCGGGGCATCGATGTGCTGGAAGAACACATCGGTGAGGAAGCAGGCAGCGGCGCGCAGCAACGACTCGAGCACTTCCTTGTGGTGGCGCCGCGCGGTGTTGGCCACGGTGTTTTTCAGCAGCGTGCTATAGGCATTAATCACGGTGGCCTCGTCGTCATCGAGGTGTATCACGGGGTTTTCCTCGAGCACCACGGTAAAGTTCCAGTTGTTGGCCATGAGCATGACGTTCTGCATGAAGGTCGGCGACACGCAGAGGCACGAACATTCGAAGTCGTCGCTCTCGCGGAAATTGCCGATGATATGGTTGGGGCGACAGATTATGAGGTCGCCCACCGAGGCGCGGAACTTTTCGCCGTTGATGGTGAGCGAGCCGTTGCCGCGGTTGCACAGTGCTATTACGTAGTTGCTTATCTTGACGTTGTTGTAAAGGCGGATATCGCCCACATTGTCGAAGGCGATGATGTCGTCGTCGGCAAACACAGCGCGTCGCAGCAGATCGTCGCGGTTGTAGTCGTGGGAGTCGTCAACCATATTTCAAGGGTTGTTGCCGCGTGGCTGCGGGGAGAGAATATTTTGGAAAACTGCGGCATCGTCGCGGTGGCCGTCGTCGGAGGAGAGCCATCGGGGCAGCGTTGCAGTGCGGCTGTAGCCTGCCTTGGAGAAGAG
>CAVFSQ010000027.1:0-8486 GCA_963625145.1 Bacteroidaceae bacterium
GACAAAGCCCTGCGCCACGCCGTTGAAAATGCCGAAGATGACACGGCGAAAGGATGGCAGGAACTTCTTGCCCACAACATTGGAAACCACGATACGGTAATCGGCATCGCAGCTTCGGGAACTACCCCATACGTCATCGGGGCCATAACCGAAGCCAGAAAGCACGGCATTCTTACAGGTTGCATAACAAGCAATCCGGACTCGCCATTAAGCCAGGCTGCAGAAATTGCCATCGAGATGATAGTAGGTCCGGAATACGTAACGGGAAGTTCGCGCATGAAATCGGGCACAGGACAGAAAATGATTCTCAACATGATATCTACGGCAGTCATGATACGCATGGGAAGAGTACGCGGTAACCGTATGGTAAACATGGAGATTACCAACAAAAAGCTTCGTGACCGCGGCACACGCATGATTGCTGCGGAACTCGGCATAAGTTACGAACAGGCACGCAATCTGCTGGGCATGTACGGTTCGGTACAGAAAGCCGTTGACGCCTTCCGCAAAGACGAAAGCCAAAACACGCAGGAGCCATGAGATTAAGTTGTTTTATTGCTGCATTGCTTTTGGCGGCAAGTGCAACCGCACAGACTCTTTCGCGCACGCTTCCCGAAAGAGTGGGAATGAGCAGCGAGCACCTTGCATATGCCGACAGCGCCATTCTACGCGCCATTGATGCCGGCGACATTCCCGGAGCTGTGCTTGCCGTAGTGAAAGACGGGGAAATGGCATACATCAAAGCCTACGGTTACCGCAGCATTAGACCTAAACGCGAGAAGATGACGACAGGCACCATCTTCGACATGGCATCGTGCAGCAAACCTATGTCAACAGCCATGTGCGCCATGGTTCTTGTCGACCGTGGAATGCTGAGGCTTTCGGATGCCGTGGAAAATTTCATTCCTGGTTTCAAGAACTGGACTTCTCCCGACGGCAAACGCGAGACTACAATCCGTGTACGCCATCTTCTCACCCATACCTCCGGGCTTCCCCCCTATGCACCAGTAGAAGAACTGAAAACGAAATACGGCAGCAACAACCCCGACAGTCTTATAGCCTACATAGCTTCGTGGCGAAGGAACTTTGAGCCCGGCACCGATTTCTGCTATTCCTGCCTCAACTATATCACGCTGCAGCGTATCGTAGAGAAAATCAGCGGCATGTCGTTGCGCGATTTTGCGAGAACCAACATATTCGCACCGCTCGGCATGAACCACACCGACTACATACCATGCCTTGAAGACAAAAACGGCAAATGGAAAACTTCAAGCCTTCCGGTATGGGCACACGACGATTCGTGGACAAACGAAGTAGCACCCACACAAGAGCAGGAGAATACCCGTCAAATGCTGCGCGGACAAGTTCATGACCCGCTGGCAAGAGTGATGAACGCAGGCATAAGCGGCAATGCCGGAGTGTTTTCCACTGCTGATGACATTGCCCTGCTTTGCGCGGCTCTCATGGGCGGCGGAGAGCTCAACGGCCGCCGCATTCTGAGTCCCGCAACGGTAAGAATGATGCAGACGGTGCCGAAAGGCCTTGAGCAGTTCGGGCGCACGCCGGGTTGGGACAATTCCTCGGACTACTCTTCGAACCTCGGCGACCTTCTGAGCACTTCCGCCTACGGGCACACCGGTTTTACCGGCACCATGATTGACATCGACCCCGAAAACCGCCTTGCCGTCATACTGCTTTCAAATGCCGTACATCCCGACGGGAAAGGCAGCATGATACGCCTACGGGCCGTGGTGACAAACGCAGTGGCAGCCGCCATTACCAACGACAGCCTCACCACCCATTATCTCGACCGCCTAAAACAGTTCGGGAGCGAAAGCCCCATCACCACAAAAGACATTGTAATGCTTGGCAACAGCCTCACCGAAAACGGGGGCGACTGGAACGAACTGCTCAGGTGCAAAAACGTTGTAAACCGCGGAATAATAGGCGACGATGTTCCCGGAATATACAAACGCCTACACCAAATACTGCCATGCCATCCTGCCGGCATATTGCTGATGGAAGGAATCAACGACATATCCCACGACCTCACAAACGCCGAAATAGCGCATTCCATATCGGTAACCGTAAACCGCATAAAGCGCGAATCGCCACAAACGAAACTTGTATTACAGTCACTGCTGCCTATAAACGAAACTTTCAAGCGCTACAAACGGCTTGAAGGAAAAACCGACAGCATTCCGGCGCTCAACGGAATGCTCAAAGCCATTGCCTGCGAAAACAACGTTGACTTCATTGACTTGTTTCCGCTTTTCTGCGAAAAAGGCACCAGCACTCTCCGCAGCGAATTTACGGGCGACGGGCTGCATCTCAACGCACAGGGTTACGCCATTTGGAGCGAAGCGCTGCGCAAATATCTGGGGAAAACAACACTGCAACGAAAATAATGCCGAATATGACAAAGAACTTTCTCTCGCAATTCACCTCACTGCTCACGGCCATGCTGTGCGTGGCATGCATAGCATGTGCGCAAAACACTGATTTCCGCCAACAGGCAAACGAACTGATAAACAAAGGGGAATTCCGCAAAGCGGAAAAAATGCTCAAATCGCTTCCACGCAGCATAAAGGAAGAAAAACATTTCATAATCGATTCCATCCACCAGACAATGTACCGCATACGGAAGGATTTTTCACTCACACCTGCCGCAGGACGCGCACAAATAGAAAAGCGCATGAGCCACGGCGTGAGTGATGAAAAAATCGAATACTGGAAAAGCAAGCGATACATCGAGGCGCTCACCATCGACGGCAAAGAATGGTGGTTCCGCCGCGGAGTGGGCAATTTCTTCCTGCTCAACAACGAAGACTTCAAGACAGCAAACGAGACAGAGCGAAAATCCACTCATGACTATTATGCACGCTTCTACCACGAAGCCGCGCTTGAGCCGGAACTCGACTACAACCTGCGCAACCCCCACCGCTGGCAGCTCACTTTCACTCTGACAGTCAATGCCAATGCCGTTCCCGACGGCGACACACTGCGGGCATGGCTTCCCTACCCCATGGAAACCACACGGCAAACCGACGTGCACATGGTAAGCACTTCGGCACCGGTAACGCTCTCGCAGGGCACTTTCCATCACACTGCCTACATGACTGCCGTTGCACAGAAAGACAAGCCCACCACGTTCAGCATCACATACAGTTTCACGTCGTATGAGCAGCATTTCAGCCGTGCCGAAATAATGGCAAATCTCAAGCCCTACGACACCGAGTCGGCCCTATACCGCGAATACACCTCCGAGCAATACCCGCACATCATGAAGACGGAGGAAATAACCCGGCTTGCACGGCAGATTGTAGGCACCGAGAAGAACCCCGTGCTCCAGTCGTCAATGGTATACGACTGGATAACGAGCAACTTCCCCTGGGCCGGAGCACGCGAATACAGCACCATTCCCAACATTCCCGAATATGTTATAGAAAACCGCCATGGCGACTGTGGGCAGGTGGCACTGCTTTACATTTCAATGATGCGCAGCCTCGGCATTCCCGCACGCTGGGAAAGCGGTTTCATGCTCCATCCCGGGGCCGAGAACTACCACGACTGGGCCGAAACATATTTCGAAGGCACCGGCTGGGTACCCACCGACGCTTCTTTCGGGCGAAGCACACGCGGCTTTGAGCTCCACGACTACTACAAAACGGGCATAGACCTCTACCGCTTTTGCGTGAACAAGGGTGTGAACGGGGAATTCTATCCCAAGAAGTTTTACATACGCTCGGAAACCGTAGACAACCAGGCAGGCGAAGTGGAATGGCGCGGCGGAAACCTGGAATACAAAGACTGGTCGTCGGAATTGCACGTAGATTCGTGCGTAAAAATCAGCACCAGCCAACCGGAAACAACCTGGGCCCTCACAAAATTGTCGGTTGCCTCGATGCGCACCGAGGGGTCGCATGCCGCCGAAATGGCTACGCAGTCGGTGATGGGAACGCCGCTGCGCATTCTCGAAAAAGACGGCGAATGGTACAAGGCCGAAACCCCCGAAGGCTATCAGTCGTACGTACCGGGAAGTTCCATACAAATGCTCGACAGCACCGGCATAGCAGCGTGGAGGAAATCGCGGCGCTACATCGTCACTGCCCCCAGTTCGCGCCTGCTTTCCGAGCCCGGCAGCGGCAGTGCCGTCAGCGACTTGGTGATGGGCAACATACTTGAATACCGCGACACAAAAGGCAACTACATGGAGCTTGCCACTCCCGACGGGCGCAAGGGCTACGTTGCTGCGGGCGATGTTGAGGAATTCAGTGTCTGGGCCTCACGCCCCTTCTCTTCCGAAAAAGTGCTCGAAACCGCATACGGCATGATGGGAGCGCCATATTTTTGGGGCGGAACGTCAACAAAGATGACCGACTGCTCGGGCCTCAGCAAGATAAGCTACCTGTCGGCAGGCGTGATACTTCGGCGCGATGCATGGCAGCAGGCCCTAACAGGCACCAGGCTCGAAGCCTCCGACTGGAAAGAAGCCCAGCCCGGCGACCTTCTGTTTTTCGGCACAAGTTCAGGGCACGTCACCCACGTGGCCATATATTCGGGCAATGGCGAATACGTGCACTGCAGCGGGCGCGTCAGGGTGAACAGCGTAAATCCCAAGGCAAAGAACTACCTTTCTACCCCCTTTCTGTCGATAAGCCGCATCGACGGCAACATAGGCAACGACGGCATCACAGCCATGAAGAGCCACCCCTGGTATTTCTGATGCCTAGGGGCGGTTGGACTGTTTGAGGGGCGAAGAATATACCGCGCTATTTCCGGCCTTGCTGCGCTGAAGCGCTTGACTCCTGCTCACGGCGGCGGCGTTCCTGCTCCATGGCTTCGGTAACCACCGGCTTGTCTTTGAAGCGGTTAGTGTAGAAGGAGTAGTCGGGAATCGTATGCCGGTAGTCGGAATCGGTGAACAGCGGACTGGTTATGATATGGTCGGCAGTGCTGCGGTTGCAGCAAAACACTATGTTCTCCACTCCCGCAAGCCGTGTCAGGGCCTTGATGTCGGTGTCGTGGGGCTGCACGGTAAGCGGATCGGTGAAGAAGAAAAGGTAGTCAATGTACCCCTCTACGATTCGCGACCCCATTTGCTGGTCACCGCCGAGCGGGCCGCTCTTGAGAATGGTGAAGTCCCAGTCCACGTCGGGATGCTTTGCCTTTAGCGCTTCGAGTATAAGCGTGCCGGTGGTTCCGGTGCAGTAGAACTTGTGGCCCTTGAGGCGCTCCGAATTCCACAACACCCATTCTATAAGGTCCTTCTTCTTTGCGTCGTGTGCCACCAGACCTATGCGGCGCACTGCCTGCTGCTTTTCCATAATGCTGAATTTTTGTTAGGCTCTGCAGCAAAATTACCGAATTATCGAGCAACAGAGGTTCATTTCGGGCGAAAGCGTTAATTTTGCGTCATCAATCACAAAACACATAAGAAGCATGTCAAGAATTGCGGCGCTGCTGTCAGGCGGAGTAGACAGTTCGGTGGCGGTATATCTGCTGAAGGAACAGGGCTACACCCCCGACTTGTATTACATCAAGATAGCCAGCGACGACTCCGAGAACTGGGACTGCAGCGAAGAGGAAGACTGGGAGATGGCCAGCCTTGTGGCACGTAAATACGGATGCCGGCTAAACCGCATCGACCTTCACCGCGAGTATTGGGACAATGTAGTGAGCTATGCCATGGAGCGCCTGCGCCGCGGGCTCACCCCGAACCCCGACGTCATGTGCAACCGCCTTATAAAATTCGGTGCCTTCTACGATAAGGTGGGGCAAAACTACGACTTCATAGCCACGGGGCACTACGCCTCTACCGAGAAGGACGACGAAGGCCTCACATGGCTCACCACGAGCCCCGACCCCGTGAAGGACCAGACCGATTTCCTCGCACAGCTCGACAACCTGCAGGTTTCGCACGCCATGTTCCCCATAGGACACATGACGAAGGAAGAAGTGCGGGCCACGGCGCAGCGGCAGAACATCCCTTCGGCAAGCCGCAAGGACAGCCAGGGCATCTGCTTCCTGGGCAAGATAGACTACAACACTCTCGTACGCCGCTATCTGGGTGAGAGGGAAGGCCTAATAGTGGACCGGCAGACGGGCAACATACTGGGCCGCCACAAGGGCTACTGGTTTCACACCATAGGGCAGCGCAAAGGCATGGGGCTTGCCGGCGGACCGTGGTATGTGGTGGGCAAAGACATAGACCGCAACATCATCTACGCAAGCCGCGGATTCCAGACTCCCGAAGCCTACGGCCGCGAATTCACCATAGCATCGCCGCACTTCATCACCGCCAACCCCTTTGACTCCGACGGCGAATACAGCGTGACGTTCAAGATAAGGCACACGCCGATAGCAACGCCCGCCACGCTCCGCAAAAGCGGCAACACCTACAGCCTCACCTCGGCCGTTCCCGTGCAGGGCATCGCCCCGGGGCAGTTCGCCGTGGTCTACGACAACCGGTTCCACCGCTGCATAGCCAGCGGCGAAATAGCCGCCGGCAGCGTATTGCAACAACTGTAAAACCTCACAACACCCTCCCCGACAACAAACATGTACCGACAAGAAACCATAAAGCCCTATTCCCCCGACGGGAAAAAGGGAAGCCAGGTGGCCGAGATGTTCAACAACATAGCCCATTCCTACGACTTGCTTAACCACTCTCTGTCGCTCGGCATCGACCGTCTGTGGCGCCGTCGCGCCATCAACTCGCTCAAGGCCCACTCGCCGCGTCAGATGCTTGACGTGGCCACCGGCACCGGCGATTTCGCCATACTCGCAGCCCGCATGCTGAATCCCGAAAAGCTCACGGGCATCGACATCTCGCAAGGCATGATCGACGAAGGGCTGAAGAAGGTGGAGAAAGCCGGGCTCTCGGGCACCATAAGCCTCGAGACTGCCGACTGCATGCACCTGCCGTTTGCCGACAACAGCTTCGACGCCGTCACCGTGGCCTACGGAGTGAGGAACTTCGAAAACCTCGACCTCGGGCTGCGCGAAATGCTGCGCGTGCTGCGCCCCGGCGGAAGACTGGTGATAGTGGAGCTCACTGCGCCTGAGCGGTTCCCCATGAAGCAGCTCTTCGCCCTCTACTCGCACACCGTATTCCCACTGCTGGGGCGCCTCATCTCGCGCGACGACAGTGCCTACAAATACCTCCCCGCCACGATGCGCGCCTTTCCCCACGGCAACGAGATGAAGGAAATACTCCGGCGCGCCGGCTTCAGCGACATCACCTACAACGACTTCGTGCTGGGAATCAACACGCTCTACACCGCAGCAAAATGACAGAAGACCGCACGCAAACGGCAGTCTACGGACTGATAGGCTACCCGTTGGAACACTCGTTCTCGCAAAGCTACTTCACGGCGAAGTTCAGCCGCCTGGGCATCAGTGCCGAGTACCGCAACTTTCCCATTGCCGACATCTCGCAGCTGCCCGGCATCATAGAGTCGACACCCACACTGCGGGGCCTCAACGTCACCCACCCCTACAAGCAGCAGGTGACGCGCTATCTCGACGCTACCGACGACACAGCAGCAGGCATCGGGGCAGTAAACGTGGTGTGCATAGATCGCCGCGACGGGAAAACAACCCTCACGGGGCACAACGCCGATGCCGCAGGCTTTGCCGGCTCGCTGCGCCCACTGCTGCAGCCCCACCACCGCCGCGCATTGGTGCTGGGCACCGGCGGAGCATCGCGCGCCGTGGTCCACTCGCTTGCCGCAATGGGCATAGAAGTGCAGGGCGTGAGCCGCCGCCGTGCCGACGGCCTGCTGACATACGCCGACCTCGACGCCGCAACCATGGAGAGCCACACACTAATAGTGAACTGCACGCCGCTGGGCATGCTGCCACACACCGACACGGCACCCGACATTCCCTACAACCTGCTCACACCGCGGCACCTGCTCTACGACCTCGTCTACAACCCTGCCAAAACCATGTTCCTGCGCAAAGGGCGCGAAATGGGAGCCACCGTGAAAAACGGACTCGAAATGCTGCACCTGCAGGCCGAAGCCTCATGGGATTTCTGGAACTCACCGCAAAAATCCCCCGCCGGCAGCACGACGCAAACAAAATAATCGCTAATATTGCAACCGTAAACCCCAACCTAAAAATAAAGCATCATGATAAGAGTAAACTGCTTCCTAAAAATCAACGACCTTGCTCACAAAGACGAGGTAACCGAAAACGCCGCCCGGCTCACCGAGGCATCGCTGAAGCACGACGGCAACGTGGCCTACGACATCTTCACCAGCCACACGCGCCCCGACGTGGCACTGATATGCGAAACGTGGCGTGACGCCGACGCACTGAATGCCCACATGCAGACACACGAGTTCAAGCTCCACGTGGGAAACATGGAGAAATACGCCACGATGAAAATCGAAACCTTCGAATTCGAGTAGAAAACCGCAAGGCCACGGGCGAAAACGGGGCCTCGGGCGCAAAAAACAACGAAAAACGGCAATAAA
>CAVFSQ010000027.1:8564-11281 GCA_963625145.1 Bacteroidaceae bacterium
CAATAAAACTTTGCCTGTCAAAATAAAAGCGCTAAATTTGCACCGCTTTTCGAACGAAAAATAGAATAAAATCAGTATACAGCAATGAAAAAAGGCATTCATCCCGCAGACTACCGCCCAGTGGTATTCAAAGATATGAGCAATGGCGACATGTTCCTTTCGCGTTCCACATGCAAGACCAATGACACCGTGGAGTTTGAAGGCGAAACCTATCCTATGGTAAAGCTTGAAATCTCGAGCACATCGCATCCCTTCTACACCGGCAAGAACAAACTGGTAGACACCGCAGGACGCGTAGACAAGTTCATGAGCCGCTACGGAAAAGTAAAGAAATAAGGAGTCACAACACTCTGCACTACACAAAGGGGCAAGCATCTCGCGATGTTTGCCCCTTGTTTTTTATTGCTTGCCGCAAGCCGGGGATGATTTGTTTTGATTTGTGAGATTCGTGTTTTCCCAGACGCAAGACAATAAGCACGGAGAGGGGCGCAGCATTCTGTACACCCCTCCCCGCTTTGTATTATAGGCTGCCTCAGAGCAGCGTGATGTTCATCTTGCGACATTCCTCGCGCATGGCGTCTGGCCAGATGCTCGACTGTATTTCGCCGATGTGCGCCTTCTTTAGGTAGAACATACAGAGGCGCGACTGCCCTATACCGCCTCCGATGCTCAGCGGCAGCGAGCCCTCGAGCAGACGGCGGTGGAAATACAGCTGCAGGCGGTCTTCCTTCCCTGCCTCCTTCAACTGCTGCAGCATGGCCTTCTTGTCGACGCGTATGCCCATCGACGAGAGTTCCAATGCCGTGTTGAGCACGTCGTCCCACACCAGTATGTCGCCGTTGAGCCCCGGCAGCCCGTTTGAGGCTATTGTGGAATAGTCATCGTAGTCGGGAGCGCGCAGGTCGTGCGGATTGCCGTCGCCCAGCGGTCCTCCGATGCCAATTATGAACACGGCACCCTTTTCGCGGGTGATGATGTTTTCGCGCTCCTTGGGCTGCAGGTCGGGATACATGCGGCGCAGTTCCTCGGCATGTATGAAGAAGATGTCGGAAGGCAGCTGCGGCTTTATTTGCGGGTAAGCCTCAAACACCATGAATTCGGTGCGTTTCAGAGCCGAAAAGATCTGCTTCACTATATATTCCAGGAATTCTATCGTGCGGTCCTCCTCGCGAATCACGCGTTCCCAGTCCCACTGATCCACGTAGAGCGAGTGCAAGTTGTCGAGCTCCTCGTCGGCGCGAATGGCGTTCATGTCGGTGTAGATGCCGTATCCGGGCTTGAAGTCGTACTGCGCCAGCGTGACGCGTTTCCATTTAGCCAGCGAGTGCACCACTTCGGCCCTGGCGTCGCCGAGGTCCTTGATGGGGAAAGTCACGGCGCGCTCCATGCCGCTAAGATCATCGTTGATACCTGTGCCCGACTGCACGAACAGCGGACCTGTGACGCGGTGCAGGTTGAGCGCCGTTGAAAGGTTTTGCTGGAAGAAATCCTTTATCATTTTAATGCCGCGTTCCGTCTGAAGCATATCGGTAACGGGCTTATAGTTTTCTATTTTCAGAAGTTTGCTCATAATTCTGTGATAATTGTCGGCAAAGATAACCATTTTATTGCAAAAATGCCGCGATATGCACCAAAAATCAAGCTAATGTTTCGAATAGCGGCGCCAAGTGTAACAAAATGTACATCATAAGCAGCTGCCATCAAAAAACGTAGCGGCAAAGTTTGCCGATTGCGGATAAAAGAATTAAATTTGCACTGCAAAAGCGTATGCTTCCGGCCTCGTAGCTCAGTTGAATAGAGCATCAGATTCCGGTTCTGAGTGTCGCGGGTTTGAGTCCCGCCGAGGTCACACCGCTGCAAAGCCGCTGCCCGGGCAGTTTTGCAGTTTTTGTTGTGAGAGGGAGGAAGATGGAAGCGACACAATCACAAATTAACATTTTAACGCCCCTATATAAAAAAGAGCGAAGCATGAATTGCTCCGCATCGAGATGTTTACACAACGGAATAATCCTTATTGTGACTAGCTAAAAAATTCTTCGCTGCAAAGATAAATCTTTTTTATAACACGGTGCAACCTTTTTGGATATTTTTAGTTATGTTTGCGTCATACTCGTAAAATTTGCAGCACAATGAAAAATATATTGGGACTTGATCTCGGTGCGAGCAGCATTGGGTGGGCATTAATCGATGCCGACAACAACAAAATAATAAAAGCAGGTAGCCGCATCATACCTATGGATGAAGGAGAAATGTCGAAATATGAAGAAGGCAGTCTCACATCTGCCGCTGCCGAGCGAACCACGTTCCACGGCAAGCGTCGGCTCTACGAACGTGCCATACTTCGCCGTGAGCGACTGCTGAGAGTGCTGAATGTAATGAACTTTTTACCGCCGACATTCAGCGAGCAGATAGATTTCGAAGAGCATCCGGGCAAGTTCAAGAATCACGGCGAGCCGCTATTGCCCTACAAGAAGAACAAAGACGGCAAGAGCGAGTTTCTTTTCACCGACAGTTTCAATGAAATGATTGAAGATTTCAAAAAGCACCAGCCCCAGCTGGTTGCCAACGGAAAGAAAGTTCCTTACGACTGGACCATCTACTACCTGCGCCACAAAGCCCTGACGAAAGCTATCAGGAAGGAAGAGCTGGCGTGGATTATTCTCAATTTCAACACCAAGCGCGGATACTACCAACTGCGCGCAAAGGACGGGGATAAT
>CAVFSQ010000028.1:0-11208 GCA_963625145.1 Bacteroidaceae bacterium
GGGCACTGCGGCAATTGCCCGAACACTATTCTGAAAATTTCGCCCTGCTGGGTTATTTCGCCGGCCCCGACTTTTGTGCCTATTATATATATGCATCCCCCAGCAACCATTGCCTGCGGAAGTTCATCGGCAAGGCGCCCGGCAGTGCCGTAGACGTTCAGCACCGGAATCACGAGCGTGCGCCGGAGGCATATACGACGGAGCAATAGCAGCGCGTCGTCAAGCGAATATCCCTTTACACAGACAAACACGACATCGGGCGAGCCGGCGTAATTGTCTACGGTATAAGCGTTCATGGGAATCTGGCGGTCGCCTTTCAGGTGCGACACCAGATGTATGCCCTTGCCGTTTATTCTGCTGAGGTGCTCGCCGCGGGCTATGCATTCCACATCCTTCCCAGCAAGAGCCATGAACGCTGCGATGCAGCCCCCTACTCCGCCCGTACCGAGAACAAGATATTTGAGTTTGCCGCCCGTTTCCATCATTTTGAATTTTGTTTGATTACACTGTATGCTTCGTAAAGCCCGAGCTCACCGGCGCGGCTCAGGTCGCCCAGAGCCTCGGCCTTGCGGTTGAGCGCCAAGCGGACAAGTGCGCGGTTGTAATACGCTTCGGCAAAACGCGGGGAAATCTCCACAGCGCGGGTAAACGACTTTTCAGCATTGTCGTAATCTTTTGCCGAAAGATAGGCACAGCCTTTATTATAAATAATGTATTCGTTGTTCGGTGCATCGGCTTCCGCGGCTTCGAGGTCGCCCAACACCGACTGCAGCCCCAGCATATTGGTTCCGTGCGGTTTTTCGCCGTCGCTGCCGTTGTTCTGGAAATCGAAAATATACTGCTTCACTGCTGCGCGCTCAAACCATGCCAATGTATTTGACTTGTCGTTCTCTACAGCCTTGTTGAGGCAATTGAGGGCCGAGTTGTAGTCTTTTGTGTCGCAGTAAAGTATGGCCCGGGCCACGAGCGAATGCACTTCGTTGGTGTCGGGAAGGGCCGAAAGCCTGTCGATATCGGCAAACATTGTGTTGATGTCGTCGGTAGCGGCCTGCGACACGTTGTTGGTGAGCCTCACATGGTTTGTTGTAAGTTCTTGCCGGTTCCACTTGTCGAGCCCCTGCCAATAGTGCACCACTGCGCCTACGGCTGCAGTGCGCTTCTGCAGTGTGGAGAATGCGAACGCAGGCTTCGGTTTCACCTCCACCTTGTTGTACTGCACCTTGCCGCGATAGTCGTTGGCGTATTTCTCGATATGTGCGGTGTCGTCGTCAACCACAATTTTCTGGTAATCCTCGATATTGAGTTCACGGCGTTTGCGCGTGCTTTTGTTTGCGTACTTTTTATTGTTGAAACTGCGGTCGAGCTGCGCCACAAGCACTTTGCGCTCGTCGCTTGCGGCACCGCGTTCGTCGCCGGTCTTGCGCCTGCACCGCGCACGAAGCTCGTAGCCCGTCCAGAAATGGGGATATTCGGAAATAACCTTGGAGACGTCCTTAATGGCTTTGCGGTAGCCGCCGGTTTTCTCGTGCAGCACGGCGCGGTTGAAAAGCGCGAGTAGATTGTCGGGCTCGTTTGCCAGCACGAAGTCGAAGTCCTCTATCGCTTTGTTGTCTTCCCCCACCTGGGCGCGCAGCAGCCCGCGGTTGTAATGTGCGAGGAAATTGCCGCTGTCAACGTTTATGGCGCTGTCGTAGTCGCTCATGGCATCGCGCAACCGCTTGTCGTGATAGCGTATCAGCGCCCGGTTTATGTAATAGTCGGGTATGTTGGGAGAATACTTTATGGCATGCGACAAAAGTGTGTCGGCGCTAGCGTAGTTGCCCTTGCTGAAGGCTATCATGCCGCGCGCGCCCCAGGCATCGCCGTTGTTGTGGTCGCGGCTTGCCACATAAGCGAAAAGACTGTCGGCCCGCAGCGTATCGGCAGCCTGCAGGCACACTTGCGCCTCTATTTCGTAACACTTCGTATAGTTAGGCCATTTCCGGTGCATATCGGCAAGTTCGGCAAGAGCCTCGGAATACTGCTTCAGATGTATTCGGCAGAGCACGCGGTTGTACCACGAAACCTGATCGAGCGGTTTGTATTCAATCACTTTGGAGTAGTCGTCAACCGCTTCCTGATATTTGTCCTGCTTGATGCGGCAAAGCCCGCGAAGCTGGTAGCTGTCTTCGATAAAGGGATTGAGGTCAATGGCTTTCGAGCAGTCGGTTTCCGCTCCGTGCCAGTCCTCAAGATAGAATTTGGCTACAGCGCGGAAATAGTAAGGGTCGTAGAGAAACGGCTTGGCATTGATGATTTCGTTGAAATACTGGATGGAAAGCACATAGTCGTCGTAATAGAGCGCATTGCGCCCTATGAGCATCACCCTGTCGGTATTGATTTGGGCCAACACCGCCAACGGCAAGAAGCACACTAATGCCAGTAACTTCCTCAGCATATTCCGCATTGCGCAAGCCGCGCGCCGCCCCCAGCGCACCGCTTTGCCTTATTTCAAATGGCGGTTGAATTTCGTTTTGTAGGGGCAGCGGAACGAGCCGTGGGCAATTGCCTTCAGCTTGCGGGCTATCATCTGCCGGCGAAGGGGCGAGATGATGTCGGTGAACACCTTACCTTCGAGATGCGCGAATTCGTGCTGCATCACCCTTGCCAGAAAACCTTCGGCCCATTCGTCGTGCTCTTCGAAATTCTCGTCAAGATATTTCACGCGCACCTTTTTGGGGCGGGTAACCTTCTCGTGAATGCCCGGAATGCTGAGACAGCCTTCATCGATTGAGCATGTTTCGTCGCTTGTCTCCACGATGTGAGCATTGATGCAGGTCTTGAGAAAATCCTTGTACTCGGGATATTCGTCGGCGAGATCGCGCAAGTCAATTACCACCAGGCGTATGGGCAAGCCTATCTGAGGCGCGGCGAGCCCCACCCCTTCTGCATTTTCCAGCGTCTCGTACATATCCGCTATGAGTTGCTTGAGATCAGGATAATCGGGGTTTATGTCGGCTGCCACTTCGCGCAGCACGGGTTCGCCGTAAACGTATATCGGTAGTTTCATTTATATATGGTTTTGTATTTGTTGGTTTCTATGGCTTTCCATATAGGACTGCAATATTATAGTAGCGCTGATTTTATCGACAAGCGCCTTGTTTTGCCTTGCCTTCTTGTGAAGCCCCCCATCGAGCATGGCCCGATGGGCCATTACCGAAGTAAAGCGCTCATCGTAGAATTCCACCGGAACGGAAACCGCTTTCTTCAAGCGCCCGGCAAATTCAGCCACGCGTGCGGCATTCTCCGAGGGAGCCCCGTTGGGTTGCGTGGGCATGCCCATCACTATGCGCTCCACGCTTTCCCGGGCAATGTAGTTTTTCACATATTCAAGCAGACGAGGAGTGTCAATGGTGTCGAGCCCGCTTGCAATAATCTGCAACGGGTCGCTTACAGCTATACCGGTGCGGCGTTTGCCATAGTCTAATGCCATCAGTCTTGCCATAACTCCAGAGTTCTTCGGTTTTTCAGTCAGTGCCTACAGTGCTTATAAAAATATCGTTCATCGAAGGCAGCATCTCAGAAAACGACAGAAGTTCGCCGCACTTGGCAAGCATGGCGGCAAACTGCGAATTTCCTATTCCTTCGTGTTTCCTTACCGTGATGCGCGTTATGCCCTTCGAGAACGCCTGCTGCTCAACGCTGAAAGCATCGCTCGGGGGCAGCGTCACTTCGCCGTAGTACTCCAGCGCAAAGACGTGCTTGCGCAGCCGGTGCCTCACCTCGTCGACATTTCCCGAGAGTTTCACCCGGCCATGGTCGATAAGGGCGAAATGGTCGCATATCTCCTCCACCGATTCCATGTTGTGGGTTGAATATATAATGATGTGCCCTTTTGCGGCAAGTTCAAGCATTTCCCTTTTCAGGATTTCGGTATTCACGGGGTCGAAACCGCTGAACGGCTCATCGAAAATAAGCAAAGGCGGCTCGTGCACCACAGTCACCACGAACTGCACTTTCTGCTGCATTCCTTTCGACAGTTCCTCGAGTTTGCGGTTCCACCAAGTTTCTATGCCCAGCTTTTCAAACCACACATGCAGCCTCTTTTCCGCTTCCTTCTGCCCAAGCCCCTTGAGCATCGACAGGTACACGGCCTGCTCGCCTACTTTCATCTTGCGGTAGAGTCCGCGTTCCTCGGGGAGGTAGCCTATGCGGAACACATCGTCGGGTCTCATGTCGTGACCGTCGAAGACCACACGGCCGCTGTCGGGCGCTGTAATGCGGTTTACAATCCTTATGAGCGTAGTCTTTCCCGCACCGTTGCGCCCCAGCAAGCCGAAAATCGAACCGCGCGCAACTTCAAGGCTCACGCTGTCGAGAGCTTTATAGCCGGCAAACTGCTTGACTACATCGTGCACTTCAAGAAAAACGTCCATTTTCCGTATTTTTAGGCCACAAAGGTACTGAAATTGCAGCAAAAACCATCTGCGGCACTGCTATTTCGGGGCACATCCACGAGTGATTAACGTATATTTTGCTAAATTCGCGGGGAATTTCAATACATTGAACCAATGAACAAATTTTCAATATACCTAATTGCACTGCAGATGGCGGCGATATGTTCGTGCGGCGGGCCGAAAGACAAAAACCAGGTCGAAACTTCAAACGGCGGCAATATCCCGGCAGCGGCAAAAGCAGGAAGCGTAACCAACGAGCCCGAACGCGAATGGCGCGACACACTGGAATGGGACGGCAGCCGCACCGTGATAAGCGTAAAGCGCATGCCCAGCCCCGACGGCTCTACCGTAAGCGACGAAAACGGCATGAAATACGGCAACAACACCATGAAGCTGCACATCGTAAGGAACGGCAGCACCGTGGTGCAGCAAACCATCGAAAAAAGCTATTTCCGCAGTTACATCGATGCCGGCATCTACGACCGCTACGTGCTCGAGGGCCTTGTGTTCGACAAGGTTGACGACGGAGTGCTCGTATTTGCTGCCAGCGTGGGCAACCCCACACAAGACGACGAGTTCATCCCCTTCAAAATCAAAATCTACTCCTCGGGCAATATCAGCGTAAAGAAAAGCGACGATGCCATTTCTGACTCGAACGAGGAAGAATTTGAAGAAGACTGAAAACCTCTGCAAAAACAAGACTCCAAAATGAGCCACACTGCAAATGCCGCCTCCCCGGCAGCACTTCCTTCAAAGCCCCGCTACGAAATTCTTGACGGACTGCGCGGAGTGGCTGCCATGATTGTGCTGCTCTACCACCACTTCGACCTCTACGGCATGGGCAGTCCCGTTACGGCAAAAATCAACCACGGCTATCTGGCTGTAGATTTCTTCTTCATTCTTTCAGGATTCGTCATAGGATACGCCTACGACGACCGATGGGGAAAAATGAATCTCAAAAGTTTTTTCAAGCGCCGTCTGGTGAGGCTACACCCCATGATAATCCTTTCAACATTCATAGGAATCCTGTTTTTCTATTTCGGCAGCGGCGACATGTTCCCCCTAATTTCAAGCACACACATCGGCATGCTGCTTGTCTGCGCCCTGATGTCGATTTTCATGATTCCGACACCCGTGTCGATTGACATACGCGGATGGAGCGAAATCAACGCCATCAACGGAAACGCATGGACACTTTACTACGAATATTTCGCCAACCTGCTTTACGCTCTGGTGATACGCAGGTTCTCGAAGACAATGCTAGCGGTATTCGTTGCCATTACAGCCATTCTTACGCTCAACCTGACGCTGAACCTTGACATATTCGGCATATTTGCCGACCGCACGGCCCAGGCCTATACGGTGATAGGCGGATGGACCCTCAACGTGCCGCAAACGCTGATAGGCTTTACGCGACTGCTTTTCCCGTTCTTTGCCGGACTGCTGATTTCGCGGCTCGGATTCCGGATAAAGATAGAGCGCGGAGGATTCTGGTGGTGCAGCGCCGTGCTGGCCATGCTGCTGATTATGCCGCGCATAGGCGGGGAAGAGCATATGCTTTGGAACGGCATCTACGAATCAGTATGCATCCTGCTGTTGTTCCCGCTTATTGTGGCTGCCGGTGCCGGCGGAACGGTAAGCGGCAAAACCGCCAAGGTATGCACTTTTCTTGGAGAAATTTCCTACCCGCTGTATATCGTGCAGTATCCCATAGTCTACACTCTGCTCGGGGGCTGGAAAACGACACATCCCGAAGCGATGCTCGACCAGACTTTGGTAATCAACGTAATGTGTTACCTGCTGAGCGTGGGCGTGGCATATGCAAGTTTGAAGCTGTACGACATCCCCGTGCGCCGCTGGCTACAGGCACATTGGCTGCACCGCAAATAGCCTTCCCCAACAACAACGGCATCAGTCTGGCGCCCAGCCTGCAACCACAGTCCACTAGCGACACTTTAGCACTTTCAGCATTTTGCCGGCAGCCGTGTATGCGTTTCCCGGCAGTCAATCGCAATAGAAGTAGATTGCCGTCACCTGAAAAAGGTAACGGGGAGAAGCAACCTGCAATTCCTTTTCCAGGGAATGGGCGAACGCCCTGCGGTCGGCAACGGTGAAGTCTACGGTTACCTGCACGGAAACCGTGCTGCGCGCACGATCCAGCCCCACAGCTTCAATTTGCATGACCTCCGCATGACTTTTGCAGACATCCTCCACGCTTTTCCGCACCGCTTCGTATTCGCCGTCGGAAGGCTGGAAAAAAATGCCCACTGTGAGAAAAATGCCGTAGGTTTCCTCTATTTGGTATTGTATGTTTTGTGTAAGCACATGTATTTCTTCCGCACCCATGCCACTTCCGACTTCCACAGTGACCGCTCCGACGGCCTTGGCGTGCCCATAGTAGTTGAGAACCAAACCGTGCACCGCCAGCACTCCATTGCAGTGCAATATCTCGTTTTTCAACCGAAGCGAAATGTCACGGTCGGCGCTTCGCCCGATGATGTCGCCAAACGTGCTGCGCAGGATTCTTACTCCGGCACCGACAAGCATTGCCGAAATCACTATGGCAAACCAACTATCGAGATCAACATTCCACACCACCATGACAAGCGCCGAAACGATTGTAGCAAACGCTATCACTGCATCAAACAGGTTTTCAAAGCCTGAACCCCGCAGCGAATCGGAATGCTCGCGCCGCCCTATCCTCAGCGTATAAATACCCAGGCACAGTTTGGCAACGACGCCTGTTGACATTATGAGAATCATCATCGTGCTGTAGCTCGTAGAAGTGGAATGTATGATTTTGTCAACCGCCCCGACAAAAGTGGCTACACCGACAATTATGACAAGAATGGCTATAACCGTGGCGCCCAGATATTCGATTCTTCCGTATCCGAACGGATGCTGCCTGTCGGCAGGCCTCATTGCGAGCTTTGCCCCGGCGGCAGCTATAACCGAAGAAATGGCATCCTTAAGGTTATGCACCGCGTCGAGGAAGACAGCTATCGAGCCGGAAAGAAGTCCTATCGCCCCTTTAAGCAGGGCATATATTATATTGACGGCTATGCCCCAAAGCGCCGCCCGCACTATTTTCTTATTACGGGCATTGCTGTTTGGCACGGCGGCATCTGTTTTCTTCTCTTGCATATCTTGCAAAACGTTGTGGGCGGACAAAAATAGCGATTTTTCGGATAGGCAGCAATAAAGACAGTGACAAAAGCCCGGAGAAGCCACCGGCATCCACATTTTTATACACCGGTGCTTCCAAAAATGCCGGCAGTTTTGTATCTTTGCAGAAATAGATTGAACTTTTAGAATTGCAAACAACAAGAAATGGGCTTACTATCAAATATTTTCAAACGAAAGGCTGAAAATGCCGACGGCACTCGGGTTGGAGGCATCGAAGATTTCATGACGCTTATCCGTGTGTATTTCCAGGCCACAATTGCTGCCAACCTGGGCATAACAAACATCACAATGCTGCCCGACCTTCGGGTGTTCAAGCAAACGCTGCATGTAGCTACTGTAAACAACCGCCTGGGCTTCGGGGAAAAATTGAAATGCCGCAAAATGCTTTCGGAACTCTACGGATTGCCCGAAGCATTCTTCCACGAAATCGACGCAAGCGTAAAAAGCCACTGCCGCAAAATCAACGACGTAACCAACTATCTTTATCAGTTTCAAGGATTTTCGCAAGATTTGCTCATGCTCATGGGCAATGTGCTGAAATGGAAATTCCGCATGCCGTCGATTTTCAAGAAGACCATCCGCGCGATGATTGAGAAAACCGTGGGCGACGTGCTTACCAAAAACGACTGGAAAGACGACTCCGTGCGCCGCACATGCATAGCAATACGCAAATACCAGCATGCACTGGGGTATTCCCCGGCATGGATGGCCGAATACGTCTACAACCTGGTGATGCTCGCCAAAAAAGAGCCAAAGCCAAAAGGCGTAGACGACAAAGGCGAAAAATAACCTGCACATTTTGCAGAATGCTACCAATAAACTAAATTTGCATAGCAACGACAACCAATGGCTGAAGCGGCAAACGACAAAAGCACCATCGAAGTGTTTCAGACAAGGGTAAGGCAGTTGATGTACGAATACGAAAAAGTACGCGACCAACGAGACCGTCTGAACAACTCCTTGCTCGAGAAACAAGACGAGATCAAAACACTGCAAGACGAGGTCAAGCGTCTGCAAGATGCCTGCCAGTCGCTCAAAACAGCCAAGATGTTGGAGATAAATGACGGAGACGTAGAAAAAGCCAAAAGGCGCATCGACTCTATTGTACGTCAGGTAGACAGGTGCATCGCACTATTGAATGTATAGGCAAAAGCGGAGCATCATGGCAGAAAAGAAAGAGACATTCGTTATAAATCTGAGGATAGACAACCAAGCCTATCCAATAACGATACGCTACGAAGAAGAAGAAGACTACCGGGCGGCGGAACGTCAGATAAACGACAGGCTCAACCTCTACAGGACGAGGTTTCCCGGGCTTGTAAAAGAACAATATCTGAACATGATTCTTCTCGACATGAGCGTAAGGCTGGTAAAGGCAGAACGGCGCAACGACATAGAGCCATACCGCGCTGCAATGGAAAACCTGACAGCCGAAATACTCTCTACACTAGGCGAAAAGCAAGATTCGTAACCTGCCCCACGTCCTCCCCGTTTTGTTTGTCCCATGTTCTGAGGTTATCTTGGCACTAAACTAAAAAACCGACAATTAACGAACAAATCAAAAACAGAGAATGGAAACAATAATATTTACAGCAATTGCACTCGTCGCAGGGTGTGGCATAGCATATTTAATACTGCGCTACGTAGCCTCCGGCCAATACAAAAAGAAAATCGCAGAAGCCGAAAAGGAGGCAGAAGTCATAAAGGAAAAGAAACTGCTCGAGGTAAAGGAAAAGTTCCTGAGCAAAAAAACGGAACTGGACAAGGAGTCGCAACAACGCAACCAAAAGTTACAGCAAGCTGAAAACAAACTGAAGCAACGCGAAATCAGTCTGACCCAGAAGCAGGAAGAACTCGCCCACCGCAAAACCGAACAGGAAACCCAGATGCTGCGGTTGGAGCAGTCGCAGAACGCCCTGCAGCAGGAGCGTGCCGAACTGCAGAAAATGCAGGCAAAGCAGCGCGAAAAACTTGAAGAGCTAAGCGGTCTGTCGGCCGAAGAGGCAAAGTCAAGACTTGTGGAATCGTTGAAGGACGAAGCGAAAACCGAAGCGCAAAGCTATATCAACGACATCATGGACGACGCAAAGCTCACCGCAACCAAGGAAGCAAAGAAAATCGTGATACAGACTATACAGCGCGTTGCAACCGAAACTGCAATCGAAAACAGCGTAACAGTTTTCCATATAGACAACGACGAAGTGAAAGGCCGCATCATAGGACGCGAAGGGCGCAACATACGTGCCCTTGAAGCAGCTACCGGTGTGGAACTCGTTGTAGACGATACCCCCGAAGCCATCGTAATTTCGGCATTCGACCCCGTGCGCCGCGAAATCTGCCGTCTGGCCCTTCATCAGCTCATCACCGACGGCCGCATCCACCCGGCACGCATAGAAGAGGTTGTGGCAAAGGTAAAGAAGCAGGTTGAAGATGAAGTTATCGAAACCGGCAAGCGCACAGCAATAGACCTTGGCATACACGGACTCCATTCCGAACTCGTACGCCTGATAGGAAAGATGAAATACCGTTCTTCGTACGGGCAAAACCTACTGCAGCACGCCCGCGAAACGGCAAACCTTTGCGCAGTGATGGCTGCCGAACTTGGCCTTAACCCCAAAAAAGCAAAACGCGCAGGCTTGCTGCACGATATAGGAAAAGTGCCCGATGAGGAGCCGGAACTGCCGCACGCTATTTACGGCGCGAAACTTGCCGAGCAATACAAGGAGAAGCCCGACATTGTAAACGCCATTGCTGCTCACCACGACGAAACTGAGATGACATCTCTCATTGCTCCCATCGTACAGGTATGCGATGCCATAAGCGGAGCGCGCCCCGGAGCACGTCGCGAAGTGGTGGAAGCATACATAAAGCGCCTCAACGACCTCGAGAACATCGCCATGAGCTACCCCGGCGTTACCAAGACCTATGCAATACAGGCCGGACGCGAACTGCGCGTTATCGTAGGAGCTGACAAAATCGACGACAAGCAAAGCGAAACGCTCAGCAATGAAATAGCAAAGCGCATTCAAGACGAGATGACATATCCCGGACAGGTAAAGATTACCGTAATACGCGAAACCAGGGCTGTAAGCTACGCAAAATAAGATTTCCGCCCCCAAAAAGAAACTGTCAGCCATGTACTGTTGTCGGTATAAACTTCCAGTCAGAAGTGTATTGGCTCTTTTGTTTGCAATTGTGGCGTGCGGCATTTCTTCAACATTGCACGCTCAGCACACCAAAGGATTCCTAGCACGCCTTGCCGACAGCGTAAGCTACAGGGGTGAAGCCGTTGTAACGGCTTCAGACGCTTCGGGGAAAACTCCTTTCTGGTTCACTTCGAACCGCTACGGGCTGGCAGGATCCTACCATTCCAACGGCCACATAAGTTTTGGCATCTCACGCGACACCAAAAGCGATGCCGGACAAAAATGGCGATTCGGATACGGAGCGCAGTTTGTCGTTGCTCACAACTATACAAGCGACTTCATACTGCAGCAGCTATATGACGAATTTGCCCACCGCGGCTGGGCACTGTCACTCGGAGCCAAAGAGCGTGAAATGAATTTCAAAAATCCGGAACTCAGCA
>CAVFSQ010000029.1:0-4970 GCA_963625145.1 Bacteroidaceae bacterium
CTTGTATGTTACACAATATGGTTTTTTGTTTCAATTGTAACATTCAAATTTCCACAAAACCGAACGAAAGGCAAAAAAATGCACGATTTCTCGAAAGCGTGTGCAAAAAAGCTGGCCCTAAAAACGCACATTATCGCAATGCAGAGTGCGCAAACACAGTGTCCTGACAATGAAGTTTGGGTGCGCCGAGAGTGCCCAGCGGATCTTTCCGCAACTTTTACATCGCCGAAACCGACAAAAAACAGTAAATTTGCAACTTGGAAAACCGAAAAAGAAGACAAATCATAGTAATAACAACATGAAAGTTCACGAATATCAAGCAAAGCAGCTGTTCAAGGAATACGGTCTGCCAGTTGTAGACCAGAACATCCTTTGCCGCACGGTGGAAGAAGCCGTGGAGGCCTACAGGAAAATAGGCGAGAAATATGTGGTGGTAAAAGCCCAGGTGCACACTGGCGGCCGCGGCAAGGCAGGCGGCGTGAAACTGGCTTCGAGCGAAGAAGAGACAAGAAAGCACGCTTCGGCCATACTCGGTATGGACATCAAGGGTTTCACCGTTGACCGCGTGCTGGTAACACAGGCCGTTGACATAGAATCGGAATACTACGTAAGCGTAATCGTCGACCGCAAGACCAAAAGCCCCATCTTCATGGTGAGCCGCGCAGGCGGTATGGACATCGAGCAGGTGGCGCGCGAAACTCCCGAGAAGATCGTAAAGATTGAAGTGGACCCGTTGCTGGGAGCCACCGATTTCAAGGCTCGCGAAGTGGCCTACGCGCTGTTCGACGACAAAAACATCGTGAAGCAAGCAGTGCCCGTATTCCAGAACCTCTACCGCTTGTTTGTAGAAAAAGACGCATCGCTTGCCGAAATCAACCCTCTGGTGCTCACCAAGGAAGGCACACTCAAGGCCATTGACGCAAAGATGACTTTCGACAACAACTCGCTCTTCCGCCATCCCGAGCTCATGCAGTTCAGCGAACCAACCGAAGAGGAGAAGGTGGAGCAGACGGCCAAGTCGAAAGGCTTCAGTTACGTAAACCTCGGCGGCGAGATTGGATGCATGGTGAACGGCGCCGGACTGGCAATGGCCACCATGGACATGATAAAGCTCTACGGCGGAAGCCCCGCCAACTTCCTCGACATCGGCGGCAGCTCGAACCCCGAGAAAATCGTTGAAGCAATGAAACTGCTGCTGGCAGACAGCCACGTGAAAGTGGTGCTCATAAACATCTTCGGTGGCATCACGCGCTGCGACGACGTGGCAAAAGGACTGCTCGAAGCTTTCGACACTCTGAAAACCGACATCCCGGTAGTGATACGTCTGACCGGAACCAACGAAGCCGAAGGGCGCGAGATTCTAAAAGGCACAAAATTCACAGTAGCAACCACCATGGGCGACGCAGGACGCAAAGCCGTGGAACTGGCAGCAAACAAATAACATCGAAAAAAATTCTTGGAAAATGAGCGTATTGATAGACAACAACACCAAAGTTATAGTTCAGGGCATAACAGGCCGCGACGGAAGTTTTCACGCAAAGAAAATGAAAAGCTACGGCACCAACGTAGTAGGCGGCACATCGCCGGGCAAAGGCGGTCAGGACGTTGACGGAATCCCCGTATTCAACACCGTAGCCGAAGCCGTAGCCAAGACAGGTGCCGACACTTCAGTGATATTCGTGCCCGCACCGTTTGCAAAGGACGCAATGCTCGAAGCTGCCGATGCAGGCATAAAGCTGGTAGTATGCATCACCGAAGGCGTACCTGTGCTCGACGCAGCTACCGCACAAAAATACATACAGATGAAAGGCGGGCACCTGGTAGGCCCCAACTGCCCCGGACTCATCTCGCCCGACAAATGCATGGTGGGCATCATGCCTACAGGCATATTCAAGAAAGGCGGCACCGGAGTGGTGAGCCGTAGCGGTACACTGACATACGAAATAGTTGACAGCCTGACGAAGAGCGGCTTCGGCGAAAGCACAGCCATCGGCGTAGGAGGCGATCCCGTGGTGGGTCTCTACTTCGAAGACATGCTGCGTCTGTTCCAGGACGACCCAGAAACCGACAGCATTGTGCTTGTGGGCGAAATCGGCGGCGACGCCGAAGAGCGTGCAGCGCAATTCATCAAGCAGTATGTCACCAAGCCCGTAGTTGCCTTCATCTCGGGACGCCAGGCTCCCAAGGGCAAACAGATGGGCCACGCAGGAGCCATAATAACAACAGGTTCGGGCACGGCTGCCGAAAAAATTGCGGCATTCGAGGCCGTGGGAGTTCCCGTAGCAAAGGAAACCTGCGAAATACCCGAACTGCTCCGCAAACTAATGAAATAAAAAACGCCACAGTAATACCACGAAGGGGCTGCGCTTCAAATACCGAGGCGCAGCTCTTTTGCTGTTCCGGCAGCATCCCGAAAGCAGCCGGCTTTAGCTTCCGCTCCACCCTATGCCAGCTGCCACGGTTTAATAATCTTTAAAACATCCGGAAAGTGCTCATTGACCAATAGAGTGTATCTTTGCACTGATTTCCACGAATGCACACGCATGGCAAACGACACTGACATTTCACTTTCCACCGCTGGGGAGACACACAGCCCCGACGCAGAACTGGCATGCCGCGACAAGTCGTACAGCGTAGCGCTAAGGCCGAAAGGCGAACGCATAATAATGGGCATCGACCCAGGCACGAACCTATTGGGCTACGGAGTGCTCAAAGTGAAGGGCAAGCAGGCGCAAATGCTGGCAATGGGCGTAATCGACCTGCGTAAGGTGACCGACGTGTACCTCAAGTTGGGGCGCATCTACGGACGCATAAATTCTCTGATAGCAAGTTTCTTGCCCGACGAGTTGAGCATAGAATCGCAGTTCTACGGCAAAAACCCGCAAAGCATGCTGAAACTCGGGCGGGCACAGGGCGTGGCCATCGCGGCGGCAATAAACAACGATGTGCCGATACACGAATACGCCCCGCTGAAAATAAAGATGGCAATAACCGGTAACGGAAGGGCGTCGAAAGAGCAGGTTTCCGCAATGCTGCAACGCTACCTCAACATCACTCCCGAGGCTTTGCTGCCGTATTTCGATGCCACCGACGCTCTCGCTGCAGCCTACTGCCACTTTGTGGAATCGTACTGCAAGGTGCGCGCCGCAAACTCGGCAACAACCGGCACGGTGGCAATGTCGTCGCGGCTGAGCGACACTCCGGGCACGCACCACTCGGCCAAATGGAAAGACTTCGTGACAAACAACCCCGGAAGAGTGTACAAGCCCGGCAACAAATGAAGAGTACTGCAATGCAAAACATAATTGAAATAGACAACGGCACAACACGGATACCCGACTTCAGGCTTCCGCAACGCGTCACCGTTGCCATTCCCGCCGGTGAGCCTTTGGCCATAGTGGGCGGCAATGCCAGCGGAAAGACAAAACTCGTTGACATGATGACCGGAGCGCACCCGCTGCTGGGCAGTGAAGTGAAATACGACTTCTCGCCTTCAGCAAGCACAAAGGTGAGCGAAAACATCAAAACGGTAACTTTCCGCGACGCCTACGGTAACATCGGCAACGAATGCTACCAGTTGCGCTGGAACCACGGACTTATTGAAGACGGAAACGAAACCGTGGCCGACATACTCGCAAAACACGCCACTGACGACGGCTTCGATGAAATAATCAGCACCCTTGGCATACACGACCTGCTCGAAAAGGAAACCTTGATGTTATCGAGCGGGGAACTTCGCCGGGTGCAACTGGCCGAAATGTTGTCGGCGTCGCCGCGCCTCATAATTGTGGACAACCCGTACATAGGGTTAGACGTCAATGCCCGCCGACAGGTGTCGGAATTCCTCTCAAAGATTTCAGCCCGCGGTAAGACACAACTCATACTGGTTGTGTCGCGGCTGAAAGACATACCATTCTTTATAGAGAAAATACTACCTGTGGCCGACGGCAAAGTTCTGCCCATAATGAACAAGGCCGACTACATAAGGCTCAACCCCGTGACGGAAAACAGTCTCGACGCACGGCGGCGCGACATGATACTGTCGCTGCCCAATTGCAGTGAAGGGCAAGGACAGATAGTAAACTGCAACAACATCAGCATACGTTATGGCAGCCGCACCATATTCCACAACTTCTCGTGGACCGTGGAAAGTGGCGAGCGGTGGGCGCTCAACGGCGAGAACGGAGCCGGAAAGTCAACGCTGCTGAGCCTTGTGTGTGCCGACAACCCACAAGCCTATGCATGCGACATCAGCCTCTTCGGGCAAAAGCGCGGCAGCGGTGAAAGCATTTGGGACATAAAGAAGAATATCGGATACGTAAGCCCCGAAATGTTCCGTTCATACCGGCGCAACATGACGGCAATGAAAATTGCCGCAAGCGGCATGAGCGACACCAGCGGCGTATACAACCGCGAAGTCCCCGCCGACATAAAGCAGCGAGTGCTTTTCTGGTTCGACATCTTCGGCATAAGCAACCTTGCCGAGCGCAACTACCTGCAGCTCTCAAGCGGCGAACAGCGCATGGTGCTGCTGGCACGTGCCTTCGTGAAAGACCCGGCACTGCTGGTGCTCGACGAGCCTTTCCACGGGCTCGACAGCCAGCGCCGAGAAACCGCCTGCAGCATAATCGACACCTTCTGCAGCCGCCCCGGCAAAACACTCATCATGGTAACGCACTACGAAGAGGAATACCCCTCGTGCATAAACCGCAGACTCACACTGAAAAAAATAACTTCGAACATCTGAAACACAACAATCAAACCGCAAATTTCACTATGAGAAAATTATTCTACACAGCCTTCATCGCAATCTTCGCCTTTGCAACAAACACGAAAGCACAGGAAGTGTTCAACACCGTAATGGAAAGCGCCAACAGCGCATTAAAAAATCCTGTGCAGAGTTTTTCAAAGACACAAATGGCGCGCTTCAAAATCGATGAGCTCAACTATATAAAAAGCAAGAGTGACAC
>CAVFSQ010000029.1:4980-11151 GCA_963625145.1 Bacteroidaceae bacterium
GGCTGATGGACGTACAGGCATACTACATGTCGGAGTTTCTAAGCCGCTACCTCACCGAAATCATATACAACGAAGGGCAGCCCGACTCGGTGAAGAAAGCCATGGTATACCTCTTCGTAAACGCGTCGGCAATCTGCCCGCTCTTCAACGACACCGACAAGGCGAAAATAAACAAATACATCAACACCGACAAAACGCTTACACCTTTCTGCCTCGACACCGATTGGGAAAAAGCCTACAAGGTTGTGAACAAGGCCATGGAATAAGCCGTCCACTTAATTGCGGCCTTAGAAAAAAGAAGCCGGAAAGCCATATGGTTTTCCGGCTTTATTTTTTGCTCCGAAGCAATCGCCTGTTTACTTGAGGCACTCCAAATACAGGGCAATGGTATCGCGCATGCCCAAGTAAAGGGCATCGCAAATCAATGCATGCCCAATGCTCACCTCGTCGGTTTCGGGAATGCAGGCGTGGAAATAGGAAAGATTGTCTAGGCTCAGGTCGTGCCCAGCATTCACTCCAAGCCCTATTTCCTTGGCATAGCGTGCAGCCTCGACAAAGGGGGCTATAGCTTTGGCGCGATCGTTTCCATAGGCATCGGCATACGGTCCGGTATACAATTCTATGCGTACAGCGCCGGCACGCTTTGCCCATTCAATTGTTTCGGCAATAGGGTCGACGAAAAGCGATGTGCGTATTCCGGCATCGTTGAACTTAGCCACCACATCAGTAAGAAACCCGTAGTCGGCCTTTGTGTCCCAGCCGTGGTTCGACGTCAGCTGTTCGGGCGAATCGGGCACGAGCGTAACCTGCGTGGGCTTCGTGTCAAGCACAAGGTTGATGAAACTCTCAGAGGGATAGCCTTCTATATTGAATTCGGTTTTCACTACTTCCTTCAGCGCTGCCACATCAGAATACTTCACATGACGGCCGTCGGGGCGCGGATGCACCGTAATGCCCTGGGCGCCGAAAAGTTCGCTGAGCCGGGCAGCTTCCACAACATCGGGGTTGTTGCCGCCGCGCGCATTGCGCAAGGTAGCTATCTTGTTTATGTTTACACTTAGTTTCGTCATCTGCTTTCGTGTTTAGAAATGGAAGATTTTAGTATATTTGCAATTATTCCGCCCGCAAAGTTAGCAAAAACCCATGCAGGGCAAGGTGAGCAGAAGGCGTTATGCAGGAAAATCGGAAAATAGTTGCACTGTTTGGCAATATTTACCAAACAAAAAAGAGCGAATACGCAAATCAAGTTGTGAATTTGCTGCGCGGCATCGGATGCCGAATCATCGTTGAGCGCAGTTTCTACAACTATGCCAAGCACATGCTTGAAGGCATATCCGAGAGCGATGCATTCGATGCCGCCAATTTCGACGCCGCATTTGCCATAAGCCTCGGCGGCGACGGCACCTTTCTGCGAACGGCAATGCTTGTGGGGACAAAGGGCATTCCCATTCTCGGCATAAACACAGGGCATCTGGGGTTCATGTCGGAAATCAATCCTGAGAATATCGCCGGCGCCGTAAATGACATCAACAACGGCAACTACAGCGTAGAGCCGCGCAGCGTGCTCGAAATGGCGGCAGGCAACCGCAACATCGGCATCTATCCCTTTGCACTCAACGAAATCGCCGTACTGAAGCAGGACATCTCGTCAATGATAAAAATCAAAGTGGCAGTCAACGGCGAATACTTCACCACCTACTCTGCCGACGGTCTGATAGTGGCCACGCCCACAGGCTCCACCGGCTATGCCCTGTCGGCAGGTGGCCCGGTAATGGTGCCGCATTCCCGCACCATAGTCATGGCCCCCGTTGCGCCCCATAGCCTTAGCGTGCGCCCTGTAGTGCTATGCGACAATGTGGAAACCGAAATAAGCGTGGAAAGCCGCACGGGGCATTTTCTAGTATCGGTTGACGGACGAAGCGCCAGTTGCAGCACCGGCGAGACAGTGACCATACGCCGCGCCCCCTACGACATTAAGATAATGCACTGCGGCCACAAGACATTCTTCGACACCATGCGCGAAAAACTTATGTGGGACGGCGACCTGCAAAAATAAGCCACAGCAAACACGCCTCATGAATTTCAAGGGAAAAGAATACAAATTGTCGGCTATTCTGCCCTGGATAGCCACAGCCACACGCCAACAGCGCGGAGGAATAATCGCGATTGTAGCGCTCGGCATAGCCACCGTGGCATTCAACTTTCTTTTTGTGTGGGCCACAAAGCAGGCCATCGACGGAGCAATAGCCCATAAAAACGGCATACTGCAAGCGGCATGCTTAACGCTCGTGGGCATTGCCGTGATACAAACCCTAATCTCGGCCACAAGCCGCCGCATAAAAACCATGCAGGCCTTCCGCCTGAACAGGCGCATGCAGCAAAGCATGCTGTCGCACACACTTACTTCCGACTGGAGCGAAATAAGCGCCTACCACACCGGCGATCTGGCGCGACGCATCACGTCCGACACTACCACCGTTACCGGATTCACTACTTCAACGCTCCCCACGACATTGCTTGTCACGCTGCAACTCGCCGGAGCCTACATATTCCTCATGGTGCTGAACTGGCGTATGGCCGTGGCCATGATGGCAATCATGCTGGCAGGCATCTTCGCCAGCAAATTCCATTTCCTTAAAATACGCGCATTTTCAGCCCGGATAAAAGAAGGCAACAGCATGCTCCAAGCAGCGTTGCAGGAAGCCCTGCAGAACATCCCCGTACTCAAGGCCCTCGAGGGTATCTCCGTTTTCAGAGGCCACTACAACCGGATATTCAACGCCCAGGAAACCAATGTAAAGAAACGGCTGAACTACACCATTACATCGTCCACCATTCTGAACGCCGGCTTCGCCGCCTGCTACCTGTTCATATTCATTTGGGGAGTGAACAGTCTCTCAAGCAGTGCCATCACCTACGGCACCCTTATGGCGTTCGTGCAACTGGTGGGCCAAATACAAGGTCCGGCGCGCACGCTCATAGGCAGCGTTTCGGAATTCGCGGAATTCTACACCTCGTGCGAACGGCTCAACGAAATCGACAACATCACCTCCGAGACAACTGGCGCTGCGGCACTCCCTGCCGGCCTTCCCGACGTGGAATGCGACAGCCTCACCTATAGCTACCCCGACGGCAAGCACAGCGTAATCAGCGGCTTCAGCCATGTTTTCAAGGCGGGCACATTCACAGCCATTATAGGCCCCACAGGCAAAGGCAAGACAACACTCCTACGCCTAATGCTGCAATACATACGCCCCAATGCCGGGCACGTAAAGCTCGTTTACGGGAATTTCACTACAGAAGCCAGTGCTGCCACACGCCAAGCCTTCGCCTACGTTCCGCAAGGCAATACGCTGTTCAGTATGACGCTACGCGAGAACCTACAACTTGCCAATCCCAATGCCACCGACGCCGAAATGCAGCAGGCACTGGCTTGGGCATGTGCCGACTTCCTGAAACCGGGAGCCCTCGACGAGCCATGCGGCGAAAACGGCCGCGGACTGTCGCAAGGTCAAAACCAACGCATATGCATAGCCCGGGCCCTGCTCTCCCCAGCCCCCATACTTCTCATGGACGAAGCCACTTCGGCGCTTGACCACGAAACCGAAGAAAGAATCATACGCAACATACACACCAACGTAAAAAACAAGACAATCATTTTTGTCACCCACCGCGAAACGGCACTGCACTACGCCGACAGCACCGTCAGCCTGTAACCCAACTCCGCATACGCAGCAGTCGGCCCCAGTCGGCAAAAACATACAAACTCTCCATTTTCAGTATCATTCCGAAGTTCTTTTCTCCGAATAACATATATTTTCTGCCTTTGAGTTCTACTATACGTTTTGAAGTTCGACTAACTTACCCTGCTACAAAAACTATATAGTTTTGGCAATGTATGCAAAGAGGAAGAGATTGGGGATTATATTTCTTGCGCAATTGCTTCGACGCACCCTAAAACTCCTTGAGGAAATTATGCAAATAAGGCAGGCAAAACTTTGTTGCGTATTACGGAAAAATTGTTTGCGCACAAAATAAAAATTATATGCGCATAGAAGATTAAGCAGTATGCGCATAGCGTAGGAATAAGGTGCTTTAGTTTTCGAAGACCCAAGCACCTTTTCCTAGCCGTTTTGCGATGCGAAAACGCCCTGCCCTTTTGTGGGATACAAAGCCGCCAAAAACACAGGAGGGCGAGCCTTTACGACCCACCCTCCCGAGATTGTTTTTCAAGCTTCAAGCCAGCCCGGTATTACCAAACGCTCTCGGCCTTGTCGCCATTGTATATTGAGCGAGGCACATACTCGAAGTAATCGCAGAACAACTGTCCGTAGGGGTTGGTAAGCACATTCTTGAAGCGCACGTAATATGTCTTGTCGGCACGCATTGTTCCGCGGTATATGATATAGCGCATGGAAAGCATATTGGAGCCGTTACCGTCGCGGAAGGAAGTCGATACACCCGACGCACTGAGCAGACCATAGAGTTTCGGGCCCTTCATGTAGCCGTGGTTGCGCATTGCCTTGTCATTGTCTCGAGCAGCCTGCGGGTCGTTGGGGTCATCCTTCTCCCAACCGATGCTTGGCGAAGAATAGTCGGCACGCATATCGAGAGGCACACCCATTGCCGGGAGGTTGTCGGGGTCGGTACCGAAATAGATCTGTGTCATACCGCGCCACGAAGCGTTGGAAAGTCCCCAACGGAATTCGTAGGTACCGTCAACTGGCACAGGCGGCAACTTGAAAGTAACATCGTACTGGCCGAGAATAAGTATCTCATTACTGTTTACGTCAACCCAGCTGTTGGGGCTAACCTCGTTGAATACGATCTGCCACGATTCGTCGGTGATATGGTATACTTTTCTCATGTATCCGTTTGGCACATTGTAGTAATCAAGCGAGCGGTGAGGGTTACCGAATCCGTTTGCACCGCTCTCGGTCATATAGTCGGTCATATCGAAACGCAGACGGTCGTTGAGCACATAGTCGCGCTGGTGGGTATCGTATTTCATGATGCGGTCGATGGGATAGTAGAATCCGTTGAGCGCATTGTTGGAATTGCCGCCGTTGGTCGACTGCACAAGTCCGCCCTGGTCGTAAACGGTGATTTCGTCGTAGGTATCCTCATCGTACGACGACCAGCGGTTCATGCGCTTGCCATCGGTGCTTTCGCCCTCGGTGATGCGGAACAGGCGGTGCTGCTTGCCCATTGACTCGTAGTTGCGGGTAACGTTGGCTGCGAGTTTATTTGTATTCTTGTAAGAGTAACCCCATTCGTTCATGTGGATAACAAGAAGGTCGAACGGTATCATATCTTCGTAAAGGTGGTAAGCCACAAACTGGTTCACTTCGTTGTCTTCGTTGCTCCACTCTTCGGGATTGCCGGCAGCATTGGCAGTTTGGCGGTAAATATCAATGCCCTTGCACTGCTCTTCGATTTTCTGCTTCACTTCGTCCCAGTTTTCTATCTGTCCGAAGCTGGAAATCTGAATCTTGATGCCCCATTCCTGTTCGAACACACTGTCGGGCTCAACAAACACTGTGTAGCCAAGGTAACGGTGGCTGGGGCACTTGTACTGGGCAACGTTGCCGCCGGTTGAACCGATTGCGTTACCGTATTCGGGATGGTTTTCCTCGTAATCCTCGTCGCGGTATTCGTCGAGTTTCTTTGCCCACCCGGTTTCCTGCAGCAGGCGCGAGAATATCTTGCAGTTGTCAGCCTGACTGATGAGCTGCGAAATTTCATCGTTCGACATTGCAACTACCTTATCAACGATGTGCACATAACCATTTTCGCATTCGTTGTCGGGCTCCACAAGGCGCGATTCGGAATTGACAACAACCACGGCCTTGCCGTTGATGGTATCGAAAGAAATGGTAACGTAACGGTCGTTCATGTTCTTGTAGCCAAGCGCGCCTTCGGTGAACGAAGTCGACTCATAGCCTTCTTCCATATCCGTGTCGATAATACTGTTCTTTACCACCATTTCAGCGATGGAGTCGGAAACGTCAGCTATCGGGTAATTCTTTTGGTTCATGAGGCTGTCAACATAGCTCTGCAACACCTCGTTGGTAGGAACAAAGCAGGTGTAGTTGCCGCGTGTGGCAAGCAATTCCATTACTGTCGAAGTTGACCTTTTGCTCAAACGCGTACGTTTAGCAAGGCTAATGT
>CAVFSQ010000030.1:0-3797 GCA_963625145.1 Bacteroidaceae bacterium
CCTATGTCTTGGCAGAGTATTTTCGCACTATTGGAAATCAATCTGTTACATAAACGACTTTTCCGCTATTTTTAGAATATACACAAATGACTGCGGAACAGGCGATGCACCGCCACGCAAAAAACCGTTCGTTTTTTTGTGCATCGGGCATCTCCAACCAAAAGGAAAAACTATATTTGTATCTGCAACTCAACCTATACAACAAGACAACAATGAAAAAGGAAATTATAAGCAACAACGCCCCCGCGGCCATTGGTCCGTACAGCCAGGCTATAGAAACGGGCGGCATGGTGTTCGTGTCGGGGCAGCTGCCAGTCGACCCCATAAACGGGAAATTCGTAGAAGGCGGCATCGGAGCGCTTACGCGCCGAGCTCTCGATAACATCAGTGCCATTTTGTATGAGGCCGGATTGACTATGCGCGATGTTGTGAAAACTACGGTATTCCTCACCGACATGCACGACTTCGACGAAATGAACGAGACCTACGCGTCATACTTCGGCGATGTGGCTCCCGCACGCTCGGCCGTGGAAGTGAAAAAACTGCCGAAAGGCTCGAAAATAGAAATCGAAGCAATAGCTGTAAAATGAAACGTATAGGAGTATTCTGCTCTTCGCGCCTTGACGTGCGCAAAGAATACATAGATGCAGCCCGGGCGCTTGGCGAGGAAATAGGGCGCCGAGGCGCAGAAATGGTATATGGAGGTTCGCAGTGCGGACTGATGAAGGTGACAGCAGATGCCGTGCACTCTGCAGGCGGGCGCACCATAGGGGTTGTGCCGCAGGCAATAATCGACAAAGGATGGGCCGCAGACGACAATGTCACTTTCTACACCGCCAACCTCGACGACCGCAAGGCCACAATGCAGCGCGAAGCCGATGTGTTCGTGGCCCTACCCGGAGGAATAGGCACACTCGACGAGATATTCACCATGGTAGCTACAAACACTTTCGGATATCATAGTAAAAAAGTCATATTATATAATGTATGCGGTTTTTGGGAGCCTGTAATCAATGCTCTGAAAGCATACGATGCCGAAAAGATGCTCGACAGCCAGTGGCAAAGCCGTCTCTGTACGGTTTCCACACCCGAAGAACTGTACAGGATAATCTTCTGAAAAGCCCTATATTATACAAAAGTTACAGGTTGGGAAGAAAAAAATCAGTCCCATCCTGTAACTTTTTGTCTCCTCGACCGTCTTATATGTAAAGAACGATGAAAAATATCAGTTTCCGCGACGATGTGTTGCCTTTGAAGGATAAACTCTTCAGGCTTGCGCTTCGCGTGACGCTCAACAGGGCAGAGGCCGAAGATATCGTTCAAGAGGTACTGATGCGTATATGGGACAAACGCGAAGAGTTGCACGAGGTGGAATCGCTCGAAGCCTACAGCCTCACAGTGTGCAGAAACCTCTCAATCGACCACTCGCAGCGCCGAGAAAACTTCAACACCGACCTCGACAGCGCCCATCCGACCGAAGACAATGCACCGCAGCCCGACCAAATGATGATGCGCAACGAACGGCTCGACAACATAAAAAGACTGTTCGACCGCCTACCGCAGCCACAGCGCGAAGCAATGCAGTTGCGCGACATCGAAGGAAAGCCCTACAAGGAAATAGCCTCCATTACGGGGCAGACCGAAGAACAAGTAAAAGTCAACATCTTCAGGGCCCGGCAATACATCAAAAAACAAATAGAGAAAATAGAGAACTATGGACTATAGCTATATTGACAAACTGCTTGAGCGCTACTGGCAGTGCGATACATCGCTCGAAGAGGAGGAAATGCTCAAGGCTTTCTTCCGTCAGAGCGACATACCGCAACGTTTCGAGCCTTATCGCAGTCTGTTCAACTACGAAGACACGGCCCAAGGCGAGCGCCTGGGAGCAGATTTCGACGAGAAAATGCTGTGCCGCGTCGGGCAACGCGAAGTCAAGGCACGCCGCATACCACTCTCACTGCGAATGAAACCCCTGCTGAAAGCGGCGGCGGCAGTAGCCATAACACTCACTTTGGGAAATGCCGCGCAGCATTCGTTCGGCGACGACACCGAAGCCGCACCCGACTACAACTACTCCACCTACAAGGAAAGCTACGAAGACCCTCAGGTGGCCTACGACAAAGTTTCGTCGGCACTGCGCGACATGTCAGAAGGACTGCGCCAACAGTTGTGCACCGATACTGCAACACGCGTTGACAACACCAAAAGCGTTCAATGAAAAAACTGCTGTTATGCTTGCTGTGCGCACTGTCTGCCGCATGCACTTGGGCGCAGACGCGCAACACACAGGATTTCGCTGCACACTTCATGCGTGACAACTCCGACAACGACGAAGTGAAATGCGTCACCGTCGGCCCCAAGATGATCAGTTCGCTGCTGTCGGAAAACTACGGCTGCAACGAAAACATGAAAGAATGGATGAAAGGCGTGAAAAGCCTGAGAATTGTCACCAGCGAAAGCAACGTGGCTAAACTGCGCAGCGAAGCCATAGAACTGCTCAAAGCCAATTCCACCCGGTACTCGGAATACCGCGACAAGAACAATACCGATTACGGCGACTGCCTATGGGTTAGAAACGTAAAAGGGAAAACAGTGGAACTCGTCTACGTGGCACCACTTTCCGAAAAAGGATTCATGGTGATGAACTTCACTGGGAAAATCAACGACGCGTTTATACGCAACATCGTAAGTCCCGGTGAAAGCTGAGAAATCAGTTCCCGCAACAAAAATGCAACTATTCAACTCTGTTTATATTTAGTAACTCAATCGATTGCCCCGTTGGGAAACGCAGCAATCCTTAAAACCAAAAGAAAACTGACGGAAACAGTTTCAATTCTCTCAAAAACAATCAGTGGTTAAACCGCGATATAAGGGGACTTCTCTCGAGGTCCCCTTTTTCGTATCACAACACTTCCCCTGGGCTTTCCCCCGCGAGTGTAAATGCAGCCGCCCCGGCCGTATTTGCTATTTGCCTTGCCTTTTCGGCTTGGCCGATGTCATTTCCTCTATTTCGCACAACAGCGTATTCTCCTGCGCAGGTGTTGCAGTGAGAAACCTGTGGAGTCCGTTTGCCGATGGCGAGAAGACACTGAATCCCCTTTCGTCAATACTTATGGTACCGTTTTGACTTAAAGTGAACATTTCGGGATGCACGAGATATATCACCGACATCACGTCAAACTGGCACTGCATGTAATCAGGGGCGGGATTAAGCCCTGCAGTAGCGGTAAGCAACGGGTTAGCATCGCACCACGACAGCCGCGCACGCATTGTCTTAACGGCATATTTCACCCGTTCGCCTATTTCAAACGGGTTCTGCACAATTTCGCCCGGCCACTCGGCCATAAGTTTACGCATCGAAGCAACATCGCAGTTCACATTGTATTCGCAAAAAGGATTGTCGCGATAGCATCCCATCATTGCAGACAGCACCTTCACCTTTTTGGCAACAAGTTCGCGCCCGTTAAGCGGCGAATATTTGTCGGGCTTTGAGTCGAGCAGCAGTGCGAGATTCGTGGCAAAGCCCACCGAAATCACAGCCACACTGCTGTCGGGTTGTGCGGAAAGCGCACGACGGTAAAATTCCACCGCGTCTTCGTAGCGGCCTTTATGAGTGGGGCGAAAAGCAATCCGGCCTTTTGCGTTGCACTTCAGCACCACCGAATCGGCATAATGGTTACCTTCGTTGGGACGCGACACTGGCTTCGGACTCCGGACCACGGGCACCTTGCGGTAGCCGTACCAGTTCAGCGAACCGTCAACGGCCTCACATATGTTATTCCCTTCCTTATGGG
>CAVFSQ010000030.1:3807-7018 GCA_963625145.1 Bacteroidaceae bacterium
CACGCCAAGAAGCCGAAACTTTCCCGCGTCGCAATACTTGCATATCACATCGAGCGCAAGCGCATCGTCGGCATCGTTGCCATAGTCAGTCTCGAATATAACGCTCAATGGCTGGGCATCCGCAACAAGGAAACCCACCAAAGCAAAAAGAACAGTAAAAAGAATTTTTCGCATAACAAACACTTTATACGGCAAATATACTCATTTGATATGAGACACAGCGTTTCGCGCTGTGGGAAAACGGCGTAGCAAACAGGGGCGGCATTACAAAAACTTGGGGCTTTTTGGCCAAATTGCCATTAATTTATAATTTTGCACGAATATGGAGCCTTATGAGGCTACGCTTCATTGCCAACTGACAATTATCAAGCAACAAATCAAATATCTAAACCAATGCGCTACAAGTCAATCAACAACCTCTTCGGTTGGATAGCGTTTGCCGTTGCGGCATTTGTGTACTGCTCGACCATAGAGCCGAGCGCAAGTTACTGGGACTGCCCCGAGTTCATTTCTTCGGCCTACAAACTGGAAGTGGGTCACCCGCCCGGAGCACCGGTGTTCATGATAACCGCCAACCTATTCTCGCAATTCGCCAAGGACGCGAGCCACGTAGCCATGATGGTCAACATCATGTCGGCCCTTCTGAGCGCGGCATGCATACTGTTCCTGTTTTGGGCCATCACCCACCTGTCGCTCAAGCTCATAGTGAAAGACAGCGAGACTCCCACGCTTGCGCAGACCATTGAGATAATGGGCGCAGGCCTTGTAGGTGCTTTGGCATACACGTTCAGCGACACGTTTTGGTTCAGCGCCGTCGAAGGCGAGGTTTACGCCTATTCTTCGATGTGTACGGCTCTAGTGTTCTGGCTAATACTCAAATGGGAGAACCGCGCCGACGATGCGCACAGCGACCGTTGGCTCGTGCTTATTGCGTATCTTATGGGACTAAGCATCGGAGTGCACTTGCTCAACCTTCTCTGCATCCCCGCCATAGTGCTTGTATATGTCTACAAGCACAAGCCTACCATCGGCGCCAAGGGTTCGCTGGCAGCACTTGCCGTGTCGTTTGTGGTGGTTGCCGCAGTGCTCTACGGAGTAGTGCCGGGAATCACCAAAGTGGGCGGATGGTTTGAACTCTTCTTCGTAAACACTTTGGGATTCAAATTCCAGACTGGCATGATAGTATACCTTGTGGTGCTCGTGGGTTGTGTCATTTGGGCTATCTACGAGAGCCAGCGCGACAAAAGCCGCAAAGCAATGGCCATTTCGGCCGTGCTTTCGATAGCTCTGCTTGGTATTCCTTTCTACGGTGACGGATTCGGAAGCGTAGTATTCGGAATAATCGTGCTTGCAGCGATATTCTTCCTATTGAAGCGCAAAACGGGAAAAGGCAAGTTCCTCGTTTCGGCAAGAGTCATAAACTCCACGCTGCTGTGCTTCCTCATGCTTATGATCGGCTACTCATCGTATGCCCTGATTGTAATACGCTCAACTGCCAACCCGCCAATGGACCAAAACTCGCCTGAAGACATCTTCACGCTGGGCAGTTACCTCAACCGCGAACAGTATGGCTCACGCCCGTTATTCTACGGACAAGCCTATACCTCGCAGCCGCAGTACGTGCCAACGTCGGGCGGAATGCTTTCATGGAAATGCAAGGAAGGCAAAGCCATCTATAACAAAAAGGAAAAGGAAAGTAAAGACGAGAAAGACTCATACGTTGTAGTAGGACACAATAACGAATACCTCTATGCTCAAAACATGCTCTTCCCGCGCATGTACTCCAACGAGCGCGACCACGTTGCAGCCTACGAGAACTGGATGGGCGGTGTGGAAGGACGGCAGGTGCCCTACGATGACCCCACCGGAAGAGTAAATTCGGTAAAGATGCCCACGCAGTTCGAAAACCTTAAGTTCTTCCTTTCCTACCAAATGAATTTCATGTACTGGCGCTATTTCATGTGGAACTTTGCAGGACGCCAGAACGATATTCAGGGTTTCGGCGAGAAGGATCACGGCAACTGGATCACAGGTTTCAGTTTCCTCGACAATGCCCGTCTGGGCGACCAAAGCCTTCTGCCCGATTCGCTCAAAAACAACAAGGGGCACAACGTGTTCTACTGCCTGCCCCTTATACTCGGCATCATCGGCTTGTTCTTCCAAGCCTACAAAGGGCCCAAGGGAATACGCCAGTTCTGGGTTGTGTTCTTCCTGTTCTTCATGACCGGTATAGCTATTGTGCTCTACCTCAACCAAACGCCCAACCAGCCGCGTGAGCGCGACTACGCATACGCAGGCTCGTTCTATGCCTTCGCTATTTGGATAGGAATGGGTGTGCTCGGCATCGTCGAAGGGCTTAAAAAACTCAAATTCAGCAACACCGTTGCAGCCGCCATTGCTTCACTGGCATGCCTGCTGGTTCCTATACAAATGGCTTCGCAGACATGGGACGACCACGACCGTTCGGGCCGCTACCTTTGCCGTGATTTCGGCGGCAACTACTTGCGCACTCTCCCCGACGAAGGCAACCCGATTATCTTCTGCAACGGCGACAACGACACCTTCCCCCAATGGTACAACCAGGAAGTGGAAGGCGAACGTCTCGATGCCCGCGTATGCAACTTCTCGTATCTGCAAACCGACTGGTATATCGACCAAATGAAACGCCCCGCCTACAAGTCGCCTCCCTGCCCCATAAGCTGGAACAGACTGCAATATGTTTCCAACGGCGAGCACGAAATGGTACGTGTAGACCCATCGCAGAAGGAAGCCCTGGCAGAGCTCAACAGGCAGAACCCCGATGTCAACATGTTCGAGCTTTCGTACATCATGAAAAACTTTGTGCTCAACAGCGACCCTGAGTTACGCTTCATCCCTACCGACAGCATTGTGCTTACAGTCGACAAGGACGCAGTGCGCAAGTCGGGTATGTGGATACAGGGTTCCGACTCCACAAACGGCGATGTGCCCGACCAAATGGTGATTTCGCTCAAGGGACGCTCATCGGTGTTCAAGAGCGAACTGATGCTCTACGAGATGCTGGCGCAGACAAACTTCAAGCGCCCGATGTATATAGCTATTTCGGTCGGTGCCGACAACTACGGCAAACTCGGCGACTACTTTGTAAAGGAAGGCATGGCCAACCGCATCACTCCCTACAACACCGCTAAGAACGGCAATACGCTCGACCCCGAGAAGTGCTACAACAACC
>CAVFSQ010000030.1:7028-8743 GCA_963625145.1 Bacteroidaceae bacterium
CTCATGTTCCGTTACCGCTACGGAGGGCTTAAAGACCGCGAACTGTACATCGACGAAAACGCCATGCGCATGTGCTGGAGCCACCGCGTGCTGTTTGCCCAGACAGCCCTCAAGCTCATCGAACGCCAGGAAACCGACAAAGCAAAGGCCTTGATAGCCAAGTGCGAGAAGGAAATTCCCGAGATGAACGTGCCATACGACTGGCGCAGCGGTGCAGTTGAACTGGCACGTGCCATGATGCTCACCGGCAACAAGAAACGCGGCGAATACATCCTCGACAAGGTAGCGAAAGAAAGCGAACAGTACATGACATGGTTCCTATCTCTCTCGGCCAGCGAGTTGGCAAGCTACCGCCGCGATTACAGCGTAAACTTCGAAGTGCTGAAAAACGTGACTATTACCTACCGCACTATCAAGTCGCCAAAAGAGAAGCAAATGGAAAATTCGTTGATGCACTACTACGACCTGTGGCAGTCAAAAACCGGCACCCCGCTCTATCAGGGGATGTCGGAGGAAGGCGAAGAATCCTGACGCGCCGTAGCATAGCGTAACGCAGCCAACCTAAGCACGCATAAATGCTTATCGAGCAGCCTGCCACTTTCCTGCGATGGATTTACCCACACGCCTTGTGGCGGATAAATCCCCACGAAAGAGCAATATACCTCACGTTTGACGACGGGCCCATACCCGTCGTCACTCCGTGGGTGCTCGATGTGCTCAAGCACTACAGCATTCATGCCACGTTCTTCATGGTCGGCGAAAACGCCTACAAGCATCCGCGCGAACTGGCAATGGTAAGGGATGCTGGACACCGCATCGGCAACCACACCTACAACCACATTGGCGGACTGCGCCATGGTTTCCGCTCCTACATGCGCAATGTTGAAAAAGCCAACATACTGCTGCAGACCGACCTATTCCGACCTCCGCACGGATGGATGAAATGGGACCAGTACCAAGTGGTTAAGCAAAAGTACAAGATAGCGATGTGGGACCTCGTGACGCGCGACTACAGTATACGCCTCAACGGACATGACGTGTTGCTCAACGTGCGCAAATATGCCCGCAATGGTTCTATCATCACTTTCCACGACTCGCTGAAAAGTGAAGACAAGATAATCTACGCGCTGCCCAAAGCCATAGAATGGTTGCAGTCGCAAGGATTCACATTCAAGACCATACCTTAAGCACTCACGCAGCAAGGCAAAAGCCAAGGCATCTTGTTTAATCGATTAAACGGGATGCCTTTCTTTTTCCCCTGCAAAGCAAGCTTTTCCAGCCTACCCAGGCGAACAGGCATTACCATGTGCACGCACACCTGTAAAGGCATGGATTTTTAACCGCGCACAAAGCATTCGACTGCAAAAAAAGGCATATCTTTGTATGATGGATAACATGACTCCTCTTATATGAAGATAATACATACGGCCGATTGGCATATCGGCAACACTTTCCACGGATACGACCGCAGCGATGAGCACCGTAACTTCCTCGATTTCCTTCTCACCACAATAAGTTCACAGGAAGCGGACGCCCTCATTGTGGCGGGCGATGTATTCGACAATCCCAATCCCTCGGCCGAGGCACAAAAGATATACTACGATTTTCTCGACCGCGCCACAACCGCTAACCCGGGACTGCAGATTGTCATAATTGCCGGCAATCACGACAGTGCTGCCCGTCTTGAGGCTTCTTCGTCAATACTCCAGCGGCAA
>CAVFSQ010000030.1:8753-11007 GCA_963625145.1 Bacteroidaceae bacterium
ACCGATGACAAGGGCGGGAAAAACACCGAAAGCCTTATTATACCTCTCTGCTCACGCAATGATGCCGACGATACGGTGATATGCCTTGCCGTGCCGTTCCTTCGCATGGCCGACCTTCCCCAAGCCGACACTTTCAGCAAAAGCATGGGCAAGTTTTTCCGCGACCTCACAAGCGATGCCCGCAAACTTTACGGCAAGAAATCGCGTCTTGTGCTAGCCGCACACTTCTATGCCACAGGTAGCGAAATAGCCGAAGAAGAGCACAGCGAGCGCGTGATAGTAGGCGGCGAAGAAAACGTCGACGCCTCAAAATTCTGCAACGAATTCAGCTATGCGGCAATCGGTCATATACATAAGGCGCAGCATGTGGCACACCTCGACCATGCACGCTATTCCGGGTCACCGTTGCCGATGTCGTTCAGCGAACGCGGCTACCACCACGGCGTGAATGTCGTTGACTTTGCCGCCGACGGCACGGTTACACTCAATGTCGTGGAATACGAACCGCTACGGAAACTGCTGTCAATACCGCGCACCGACACCGCAACAGTGCAGCAGGCGGTCGAAGCTATCTGTTCGCTTCCCAAAGCCGACAAGAAAGACCCGGGCACCGACTGGCCATATGTGGAAGTGCGGCTCAGCACAACCAACGACACCACCGCCAACCATCAGATAAAGGAAAGCTTTGCAGGACGTGCGGCGCACTTCTGCACAATACGCAACAATGCCGACAAACAGACGGCATCGACAAGCCTTGACCAACAAACCGAAAAAGAACTCAGCCGGCTCAACCCGCTTGCGTTGGCAAAGAAAGTCTATGAAAACAACTACAACGGCTCTGCAATGCCGCAGGAACTTATTGACAAGTTCAACACGGCATGCAAAATAGCCCGCGAAAGCGAAGAAGAACAGTAAAAAGCCGCCTTCAACCATGTACATACGCAAAATCACAATCAACAATATCACATCGCTCAAAGGCGAACACATCATCGACTTCACGCACGAACCGCTGCGCTCGGCCGACCTTTTTGCCATCACCGGCGATACCGGTGCAGGAAAATCAACGATACTCGACTGTATCTGCCTTGCGCTCTACAACCGCGCGCCGCGCTTCGCGCTGCGCGAACGAGCTACCACACCGGCTCCAGCCGGCAGCAAACAACTGCAAAGTTACGACACGCGCAATGTGCTGCGCCGCGGCGAAACCGAAGGCTCGTGCGCGGTGGAATTTCTCACCGGCGAAGGCATATTCACCGCCACATGGAGCGTGAGGGTGAAGCGCACCGGGACATTCGACACCGTAACCCGCGCACTGGTACAGAACGAACCTAAACGCAAGACTTTCGATCCGCGCGAAGTACAGGAAAACATACAGCGACTCATAGGGCTCGATTACGAACAGTTCACACGCACCGTGATACTTGCCCAAAACAGTTTTGCCAACTTCCTCAAGGCACGCCGCGACGACAAGTCGAAACTGCTTGAAAAAATCACCGGCACAGAAATCTACAACCGCATTTCCACTGTAATCTACAACCAGACGCAAACTGCAAAAAAGGATTTCGAACTGAAAAACTCCGAATACGGTCACTACCGTGAAGAAACCCTCGACAACGCTTCAAAGGCAGAATACGAAAACCGCAAGAATCTTCTCGAATCGCAAGTCGGCCTCTTTGCCAAACAAGAGGAATACCTCAAGAAGCAACTCGACTGGTACGACACCTACGAGCAACTCGAAGCACGCACTGCAGCCGCCGTTGAAGCCTACAATGCCGCCAACCGCGCCAACGTAAGCATGACGCAACAGCGCGAAAAACTGCAACGCTACGACGATGTGGCCGAAATACGCGACAAGGTGATGTCGGTAAAAAACGACGAAGCCAAAATTGCAGCCTGCCGCAAAAACATCGAATCGCTTTCACAGACCGAAAGTGAGAAAGCGCGCGAAAAAAGCACGGCATCATCGCTGCTCGAAGCGGCAAAACTCGAATTTTCGAAATGCGAAAGTTCGCTGCGCCAACAGGAGCCGCTGTTCAGCAAAGCACACGAAATTCTGCGCGATATCGAGATAAACGAAAACACCCGCAAGGAGAAAAGCGCCGACCTGCAGCAGAAGCAGAAAGAGACGCTGGAATTTGAACGCAAAATCGGGAATTGCAGAAACAGCCTAAAAGTTCTGCAACAACAGTCCGAAAACTGCAACAACACTCTCCAGTCGCTGCTGCCCCACCAGGCGATGCTCGACCAGTATGGC
>CAVFSQ010000031.1:0-10661 GCA_963625145.1 Bacteroidaceae bacterium
GCCCTGCAGAGTCTGGATGTTGGGCTGAGCCACGCCGAAGCGGTCGATACGGGTGCGGAGCACTTTATACGAGTTGTCGATTGCAGCCGAAACTTCGTTGCGCAGAATCTTCTCGATTTGCGCGTCGGTGCTGTTGGTTGCAACCTGCCCCTTAAGCTGCTGTGTTGCGAAGATCTCGGCAAGATGGTTCTTGCCGGCCATTCCCTGATAAGCCTTCACGAAAAGCGTGATAAAGTCGTCCTGACTGTTTTGGGCCTCTTTTGAAGCCTGCTGCACGGCTTTGGTGAAAGTCGGGTCGGTGGAATTATCGGCAAGCGACTTAACCACATCGGGAACCGAAACTTCGAGAATCACGTTCATGCCACCCTTGAGGTCAAGGCCGAGCCCGATCTGCATTTCCTGGCACTGTTTGAATGTGTACGCGCCAAGCCACACCTTCTCGTTCTTTATGGAATCGAGATATTGTGCGCCGGCTTCTTCACCCATCTTCTCCGCTTTGCCGGTGTAATAACTCGTGACAAACGAGAACGACAGGTAGAACAAGCAGATTGCGGTGAGCAACACTGCTATTACCTTTATAAATCCTTTGTTTTGCATTTTATTTATTTTTTATATTTTCGGTTTTGGCACTAGGCGTGCAAATATACGCTTTTTTTGCTATTCGCATAAACAAATGCAAGTATTATTTGTCTTTTAGCCTAAAGAAAGCCGTTATGGGATAGTGGTCTGAGCCTTTTGCGCCACTTTGCACTTTGGCATTGTAGGGTTTCCAGTGCCGCGAACACATCATCTGGTCTATTCTCACAAACATGTGGTTGTTGCTGAAGGAAAAACCTGGGCCGAATCCGGTTTCGACATACGCGTCGGTGAGTTGCGAGGCTATTTTCCGCCTTGCATACGAAATGGGGGTGTCGTTGAAGTCACCGCATACAAGCATAGGGGTATTGGCGTGCGTCTGTATGAATTTCACGATGGAGTCTGTCTGCGAGGCGCGGGCCTGGGATGCCGAAGCCAGTTTTCCGAACAGCGAAAGCAGCTCGGTCTTCGAATGCCGTTGCGAAAGGCTGCTGTCGCCTCCCACTATGCCCGAATAGCTGCGTATTTCCGACTCGGAAAGGTTGTCACTCTGCAGGTGGTTGTTGAGCACTATCACAGTATCGCCACCATCGAGCAGCAACTGGTAGGCCACCGCACTGTTGAAACTGTCAGGAAATGGTATCTGCTCCGACTTAATTATCCTGAACCTCGAGAAGCAGCGCATTGTGGACGGAGCAGAATCTTCACCGCACACGTCCATATATTTATATGCTGCCGCGAGCCGGTTCTTGACGCTGTCCCAATCGTCCGACCAGTAGTCGCCTTCCTGCAGACACACGATGTCGGCCTTCGAGTTTATGATTGTAGAAAGTATCTGCTGCGTTCCCTCGCGACTTTTGTCGGCAGACCAGCCGAAATTCTTCACATTGTACGACATCACCTTTATCGCGTCGGCAGGCGTTTGGCGCGGGATATTTACCGGGCAATATGCCCTCACGTCGCTTATGCACACCAAAAACCCGAGCAGCGGCACGATAGCATACTTGGGCTTTGCCACCAGCCAAACTACCAGCGCCACGGCATTTGCGACGGCAAATATCGGAAACGCCATACCCGCTATCCCTATCCATCCGGAATGGTGGGGCGGGATGTGCGAACTCAGCGCGCAAGCCCACATAAGCAGTATTATAGCCACCGTAACGGCCATTGCCATGGCTACGGTAGCGTATTTCAGAATTTTTGCCATTTACTTTTCTCCTGCGTCAAAGAGTTTGCGCTTTTCCTCGTCAGTTAGGCTTTGGTATCCCGAAGTCCTTATCTTGTCGAGTATTCTGTCGATCTCGCGCTGTTTTTCGGCCTGCCGCGCATTGTATTCGTGGTCAGCATGATTGATATCGCGGGGAGCGCTGTGCTTTGAGGCCATTTTGTCGCGCAAGCGCTTAAGTAAACTCTCACGCTGCGGCGTGTAGCTGTCCCACCCGCCGAAATATCTTTGCCGCCTGCGTTCGCGCCTTATGAAGAACCACCCGAACGCCATGCCGCCAAGATGGGCGAAATGGGCTACGTTGCCGTTTGTAGCGAACGACGACACCAATTCAATGACTATGGCGAACATCACAAAATACTTGGCCTTGAGCGGAATAGGTATGGGAAACATTACAAGCACTTCGTTGGGATATGTCATGCCGAAAGCAAGCATCACGCCGTAGCATGCTCCCGAAGCGCCAACAGTAGTCCAAAGATTAAGGTACTGGCTCATAGGAATAGCACCATCGAGACCGAGGTCAACGATTTCGTAGTTGTGCAGCCCTTCGATGTAATACTGCCCGAATTGCCATATTTCCTGCGTGATACCGGCGCCGATGCCGCACACCATGAAGAATGCGAGATATTTACGTCCGCCCCACGTCTGCTCTATTATGCGTCCGAACATCCACAGCGAGAACATGTTGAAGAATATGTGCTCGATATTGGCATGCATGAACATATACGTCACCAACTGGTAAATATGGAAGTCAGGAGCCATGAAGAAATGTAGCCCCAGCATCGAGGAGAGATCTATGCCGCGCGATTCAAACACGAATTTAGCCAAATAGAATATCAGATTTATGATAATCAGGTTCTTTGTAACGGGAGGAGTCTTGAACATACGGCAATTCTCTGTTTTATATAAATTCGCGGCAAAGTTATGAAATAATCTGCATATTCCCCCACACGACGCAAGCGGGCAAAGCGCTGCAAACAGGCAAAAAAGAAGCAACTAAATGCTTTACAAGTGGCCATTTAAGGCAGTTTTTCGCACTTTTCCGCCGAAAAGGCAAAAAAATCATAATTAATTTTGCTGAATCAATAAACAATCTTTATATTTGCTCGTGTCAACTATATGTGTTTCACACACGAACGCGTGAACAGAAGTATAAAGAGGCATAATTCTATAACTCACTAAGATATTACAGTATGAACAAGACAGATTTGGTAAATGCAATTGCAGAAGGCTCAGGCCTCAGCAAGAATGACGCAAAGAAGGCTCTCGACGCTACCCTTTCGGCTATCGAAGGTGCATTGAAGGCTAACGACAAAGTGGCTCTCTTAGGTTTCGGCACATTCGAGGTTGCTACCCGTTCGGCACGAGAAGGCGTGAACCCCGCATCAGGCGAAAAGATTCAGATCGCAGCCAAGAACGTTGTAAAATTCAAGGTAGGCGCAACTCTCAGCGATGCAGTAAACTAAAATCCGAAAACGGTTTAAGTACGGAGCGCGGTGTCCTTGGGTATCGCGCTCTTGTTTTGTACACGAATTGAAAATCACGGCCGGCAAAAGTGTGTTGCATAAACGCAATGCGCACAGCCGCCGAACGGTATGCCTTTCCGCCGAAAAAAGGTCTATTGTAATTCAAAAAAGGTGCTTTGGTTTTTCAAAAAGCAAATCACCTTTTTTGAGTCTTCCTGCACTACTTGTAAAACTACCTGTTGCGCAAATTCGTTTTTCGCCGTCAATTGTCGAGGTAATAGTCTACGGTTGTCACCACTCTCACTTCCTTGATGTACGGAGTGTTCTCATCGCGGTTTTCTATGGAGAACAGTCCCTGTTGCGCCGACTTTATCTTGCCCAGTTTACTCTCGCTGTCTTTTGCAAACTTCTGTGCGGCTTCGCGCGCATTCTTCGTTGCCTGCTCTATCATTTCGGGCTTGATCTTGTTGAGGCTGGTGAAATCATACATAATGCGCGTGTCGTAGCCGTTGGCAGCCACCACAACGCCTTGCGACATCAGTTCGCCGGTACGGGTAATAAGCGCACGCACCTTGTCGACATCCGATGATGACACGGTAATCACCGATGTTGCGTTGTAGCGCTGGTTTTTCGACTTGTCGGCATATATTTCAGTCCATAGGTCGTTGACTTGTGGCGCTCCGGTAGATATGTCTTCGGCCTTGATGCCGTTTTTTATAAGGAATTGCGCGATTTTCTTGTTTGCGTTCGAGATGTCATTGTAGATAGTTACAATGTCGTTTCCCACGGTTTTGTACACAATAGGCCATATTACGCGGTCGGCCTTCACTTCTTTTTCGGCCAGCCCGCGCACACTAACCACACGGTCGCGTTTTGCCATGCTGTTGATGCCGCTGTAGATAAACACGCCAAGCAATGCGAGTCCCACTGCCACGATTGCTGATTCGATTCTCAGGTTCTTCATGATTCTTTTGTTTTTGACTGTTGATTTATGTGATGTTTGTACATTCGTTTCCGAAACAAAGCAAGGAGCGCGTGCCCTCCATCAGTTCTAGCATTGCGTCGATGCTCTCGCAACGCAGCATTGCTATGCGTGTAGGACGGAAGTCGGGGATGCCCTTAAACAAAGGCGACGCAGCTATGTGCCGACGCATGTGTATGAGGCCGCCCACAGGGCCGTTGCGCTCCACGCTCTGCCGCACTTCCTCTTCCAGCACATCTAGTTTCCAGTCGAGCGACAGCGGTTCGTGGCCTCCCGCCGTCATGCTGCCCAGTTCACTTATATCCTTGCCGAGAGCCCTGTTGATTTCTGCGAAAATCCATGGGCGGCCAAACGTCGCCCGCCCCACCATAACTGCGTCAACGCCTGTTTCGTTAAAACGGCGCAACGCATCGCTGCCGCTGCATATATCGCCGTTGCCTATCACGGGGATTTTTATCCTTGGGTTTTGTCTCACCTTACGTATAGGTTCCCAGTCGGCAACGCCGTTGTACACTTGCGAGCGGGTGCGTCCATGAATTGTCAGCGCCTGGATGCCACAGTCCTGCAGCTGTTCGGCCAGTTGCTCCACTATGATGCTGTCGTGATCCCAGCCCAGCCGCGTCTTGGCGGTAACGGGGATATTTACTGCTTCGACCACAGCTCGGGCAATCTCAAGCATCAGCGGCACATTGCGCAGCAAACCGGCCCCGGCACCTTTTCCGGCCACTTTCTTCACCGGGCAGCCAAAGTTTATGTCGAGCACATCGGGGTGTGTCTGCTCCACGACTATCTTAGCCGCATCGGCCATGGCCTCGGGAGTCTTGCCGTATATCTGTATCGCCACAGGGCGCTCGCCGGCATTCACCTCAAGCTTGGCAAGGCTCTTATTCACCATCCTTACAAGCGCGTCGCTCGACACGAATTCCGAATACACCATGGCCGCTCCCATTTTCCGGCACAGGGCGCGGAAAGGAAGATCGGTGACGTCCTCCATTGGAGCTAGCACTACGGGGCGGAAGCCCAAGTCTACATTACCTATTTTCATTTGCGACAAAAGTACAACTTTATTATTGTATGGCGATTCAAAAAAAATCGCAAAAAAAGGAAGGCGCCAACATAGATGCCTTCCCCTTTTATTGAATGTTACCGCAGAATCTACTTGTTGAGATTTTGGTAGTAAGTCTGGTATTTCAGAGCTTCAACGGGATTGTCGGTAGTTATATAATCAATGCCGAGGTTATTGCATTTGATTATTTCGTCGGTGCTGTTGATGGTCCACACATTTGTGGTAAGATCAAGGTTGCGTGCCTCCGAAATCCATGTGGGATTGCTGTTGTACACCGACAGAGTGTAGTCGAGTCCCGACAACCCAAGTGCGCTGAGCTCTTCGGGCGTCTTGTCGCCGTTGAGACAGGAAACCTTTGCTTCCGAATCGGCATCATGAAGCGCATTGCAAGCCACGAGACTGAACGAGATATACTCAACGCGGTCCTGCACACCTGCTTCGTAAACGGCATTCACGGTAGTTTCGGCAGCCTCTATATTGAGGTCGTCAGTACCGTGGTCCTTGATTTCGATAATCAACTTGGTGGAGTCAGTAGTCCAGTTTTCGTCTGCCACAATCGAAAGCAGATCGTTGAGTGTGGGCATCGTTTCGTCGTTTGAAAGTTTTAGTGCCTTGCACTGTGCTGCTGTTGCGTCCTTGATGGTAACACCATTGAACGAAGCGTCGTGGTTAACCATCAGTTCCTTGTCGGTTGTGAGCCAAACGTCGGTTTCCGAGCCGTAACAGTGAAGGTCGATTGCTTTCTGGAGCGATGTGCGCGAGTTCTGTGCCGAACCAGTGGTGTTCCAGTATCCGCGATGTGCGATTACCTTTGTTCCCTGCGGAAGTTCATCGATAACATAGAATTTGCACATACCGAGAGTCTGCTTCTTGTTGCCGCGTTCCACGTAGAGGAAATAGCGCTTGTCGTTCACGATGCCTTCGGGCAGGGAAATCTCAGCTCCGCCGTCGGTAACGGTTACAGGCACCGACATTTCCTGACTTCCCGAAACGATGGAAATCTTGTCGCCGGCAGCAAAGCCCTTTCCAGTGATGGTGTATGCCGCACCTGCTTTCACTGCCACTCCGGTGGAATAACTGTAGTCGGTTACGAACACGTTGGCTGCGTTTTTGGCATCCTGAGTCTTTTGGTAAAGGGCCTTTACCTGTGCCGTGGTAAGCGGTGAACTGTAAATGCGTGCGAAGAGGACATCGCCCTTCCATCCGTTGGTAGCCTTGTAGGAACTGCCGCCGGGGGCGCCACCTACAATCATTCTACGGTATCCGCTGTTTGCAAACTTGAAGTCACCCGGAGCATCGGCGCTGCCACAAAGTTTTCCGTCGACATACACATATGCCTTCTGTTCGTCCTTGTTGTAGACGCCCACGATGTGATAGTATTTGCCGGGCTGGGGAACTATGCCGCTAGTGGCCCAAATCCAGTTGCTGCCACCATTGGTGGAGACGTTGGGCAGGAAGGTGATTTCGCTGCCGCCGTTCTTTCCGCGGTTTTGTGTGCAGATAAGGAAGCCAGTGCCCCCGCCTTCGTGTGCGGCGAAGAACTTGGCCTCGCTGTTGGGGAGGTCGCCCGTATAGTCAACCTTGAAAAGGCATTCCAGCGTATGACCGTTAGCGAGTTCCTCCTTAAAATAGTCGTTCTGCGAATAGTCTACCTTGAAGCAGGTGTTTGCGGGATTGCCTCCCCATGTAGCTCCGCAGAAATGGCTTTCCCAGGTTTCGTAGGTTTGGTTGTAGTCAACTTCGGCCGTCCCGCTGCCGTTAGTGGGAGTTACTAACAGTCCACATGGCGAAGCGTCCCAGCAGTTGCCCGTTTCGTCGAACTTGATATCGAGCAAGTCGGCAGTTGCGTGGGGCGCGGTGAACGATATGCTGTCGATATCGCCGTAGGGCGCCCGGTACAGGGCCGTTGCAGTTCCATTTTTATACAGGGCTACAACGCTCTTGTTTTCTTCCAGGGCAATGCTGTCGACATCGTCGGCCTCGGCGCGGAACATCACGGTGCTGTCTTTGTAGGCATATATGTGTCTGGTAAGCGTCTGCGCCGAAGCGCCTGCAACGAGTGCCGTAAAACCAGCGGCAACCACGAACGCTTTCTTTATTATATTGTGTGTCATGACCGTTTACTTTTTGATGATTTCACTTGTGGCAGCAGCTTTGCCGGCCGTTGCCTTTACGATATACACACCCTTGGCCAAAGATGCCGTGGACAACTTGGCACTCTTTGCCTTGGGGGCTGTAGAAGACACACGCATGCCGTCGGCAGCATAGATGTCGACGGACGAAACGGGCTCGGAGGCTTCAACCGAAACGGCAGCACCGTCGTAGGCGATATTGATGCCGCCGGCCGATGCTGCCGGGCGTATGCCTACCTGCGTTCCCTTTTCGTAGAACAGCATGTCGTCAACGTCTTTAGTGTTGAATTCCTTTGCGTCACCGGTTTTCGGAACGAGCGAAATTCCCGATTCCAGAAAACTAATACGCTGCAGGTTCTTCATCGAGCCGATGGCATCGGGATTCCCGTTCTGATAAACGTAGACATCCTGCGCCTGCGCACCCGTTGCACAAAGACCTGCGAAAGCCAGTGTAAATAAAATTTTTCTCATAGATATTAAAAAATTTGTTTAGAGTGATATAACATTATAGTCGGTTCGGCGTATGATATCGTGTTACTTTTCCGTTATTTTTTTGCGGGAAAAATCCATGCCGAAAATTCGCTGACCAGGCACCGCATGGCTGCCGTTTCGGAGTAAATTTGTATCTTAGCGCCGCAAAAGCACCATAACCGCAAACAGAATAAAGAAGACAATGAAAAAAACACTGGGAAAAACTCTATTGATTGCAACATTCACCGCATTCGGCCTTGCCGGACAGGCGCAGGTGAAGTACGTGCAAGTGGCACAAGACTACTCGCAAATGCGCACCATGGCGCAAGTCGACAAGTTCATCAAAACAGCCGGCGGCGCGCAATACACACCCGAAAATCGCGTCATCATGCTGCGCAACGCCATGAGTCTTGCCACCACTGACAAGCAGCGCCGCAAAATTCTCAAGGAAACAGGCACGACAGGCACTTTTCAGGGCCTTGTGTTTGCTTCGCAGTGGCTCAACTCTGCGCCCGTGAAAACTGAAGCGGCAAAAGCAGTGCTCAAAATAGCTTCTGCACACAAGGAATACATCGGACCGGGCACCCGGCAGGCCATTTCAAAGGCAGGGGCAATACTGGGCAAAAGCCGACAGACCAGTGAGCTGATCGCTTCAACTGGCGGCAATGGCATTGTGAGCCTCTTCAACGGCAAGAACCTCGACGGATGGAAAGGTCTGGTAGAAAATCCCATAACACGCGCTAAAATGTCACCGGCGGAAGAAGCCGAAAAGCAACTGAAGGCCGACGAAATCATGCGCCGTGACTGGAACGTAAAAGACGGGCAGATAGTGTATGTGGGGCACGGATTCGAGAACCTTTGCTCCAAGAAAAAATACGGCGATTTCGAGTTGTATCTTGATTGGCGGCTTGACCCCAGCGGGGCTGAGCCTGATGCCGGAATTTATCTTCGCGGCACTCCACAAGTGCAGATATGGGACACCGCGCGCGTAGACGTCGGAGCCCAAGTAGGTTCGGGCGGGCTCTACAACAACGCGAAGAACGAAAGCAAACCATTGCAGGTTGCCGACAACAAGCTCGGCGAATGGAACAGCTTCCATATTATAATGCGCGGCGAAAAAGTCACAGTTTTCCTTAACGGCGTAAAGGTTGTCGACAACGTAACTCTCGAAAACTATTGGGACCGTAACCAAAATATTTTCCCCGTAGAGCAGATAGAGCTACAGGCACACGGCAGCCTGACATACTTCCGAGATATCTACATAAAGGAACTGTAGGAGAAGGATGCACATAACCTTGAGAGATAATTGAGCCCCCACTATCGCGTAAAAGATGCTGTGCCTATTTCGGCACAGCATCTTTTATTCTGCCACTGAGTGCGACAACTTACGCCTGAGCCGCCTGAATACAAAAAAGTAGGCTGGAATTAGGAAAGAATCTGCAGCGATCCAAGCCACTGGGTCTCCAAAGCATACTCCAAGGAAATGGAACGAAGGTACAAGCCACAGGCTGACACCGCTTCGCGCCAACAACTCCATTACACCGCTCAGCATGGAAAGATTGCTGTAACCCAGCCCTTGAATGGCGCATCGGAATATGCAGAGCACACCAAGAACGGGATAGAAATAGTTGTTGATACGCATGTATTGCGCCGCATTGCTTATGATTTCAGCCTGACTTGAATCGACAAACAGTTCCATCATGCGGTCGGCAAACGGATAGATGACGGCAAAGGTACATGCAGAGTAGGCAAGCATTATAAGCAGTGCATCGCGTATGCCTTTTGCCACGCGCGCGGTTTTCTGCGCCCCGATGTTCTGCCCGCAGTAGGTAGCCATAGCCACTCCGATATTGTCGAACACGCATGTGAAGAGGTATTTTATGCGGATAGCTGCCGTGAAAGCCGCCACATAGGTTGTACCCAAGGCATTGTTGGCGCTTTGGAGCATGATGATGCCTATGCCTGTGATGCTGAACTGCAGTCCCATGGGGATTCCGGCATTCAGAAGCCGAGCCGCTATATGGCGGCGATAGGCGCACTCGCTACCATGGGGTATCAGAATCTGCATGTGACGGCGAATGTAAAAGGCGCACAGCAGGGCCGAGAAAGCCTGCGAAAGCAATGTGGCCACCCCCACTCCGGCTACGCCAAATTTCAGGAAAGGAACAAATACAATGTCGAGAGCAATGTTCAGCACCGAGGCCGCAATGATGAAAAAGAAAGGCTGCCGGGAATTCCCCAGTGCCCTAATAAGCCCCGACAGCAGATTGTAACCGATGACGAACGGTATTGACACAAACTGCAAGAACAGGAAAGTGTAGGCATCATTGCGAATGTCGCCTGGAGTATTTACAACCGAAAGTATGCGATAACAAAAGCAGCACGAGAAAAGCGTGATGACAAGCGCCAGGAAAAAGGCAATGCGAATGCTATTGGCCACACATGCCCTCATCGTAGAATAGTCCTTAGCCCCGAAAGTTTGCGCTACGGGAATGGCGAATCCGGCGCACGACCCATTGCAGAAACCCATGATGAGAAAAAGTATGCTTGACGAAGCACCAACGGCAGCCAACGCTTCAATCCCAATCCAACGTCCCACTATCGTGGCATCGATTACCAGATACATTTGTTGCAGAATGTAACCGGCTATAAGCGGTGTAGCAAATTTGGCAATATCGCGAATGGGAGAACCTATTGTCATGTCGTTTGTAGAGCCCATCTGTATTCCTTCCTTTCTAAAAAG
>CAVFSQ010000032.1:0-3310 GCA_963625145.1 Bacteroidaceae bacterium
GCTTTCATTGCTGCTTGTAACGTTTTTTAGTCTGCCGGCTATGGCTCAGCTTGACGAGCTGAACTTGAAGACGGTATCTATAAGCGAAACATCGGCTGAAAGCGTTACGCCCGATACCCAGTGGTATCTGGTGTACAACAAGCGCTCTTACTCCTTTGCCGGTGGTTATTGGCGCGACACCAAGGGCGAGAGCATTTGCTACATGTCGGACGGTATTGGCACCGACATTATCACCGAAGGCGACTTTGCCTCGCTAAAGGCCGACATCCTGGTGCGCTTCCTCTCTACCGAGAAGGAAGGGCAGTATAAAATCCAGTTCGGTACGGGCAACTACATGAAGAGCAACCTTTGGACAAGTTCCCGCACAAGCGATGCTGCGAATTTCTACGTTTACAACATCAGCACCGAAGAACTTGGCCATTACGGCATCAACGTTGTAGGCACCGACGACGCTTACGGCGATATTGTCGACAACAACGGCGGCGGTGCTTCTTTGGCTCCCTGGAGCACGGGAACCGTAACCACCACCGGCGGCAACAATGACTGGTCGCTTTTTGCAGTTACGCTTACCGAGGTTGAAGAGCGGGCTTTGCTTGAACAGCAGATGAACGACTGCCTCAAAAAGTACGAAAGCTATGTTTACGGCGAAGATACCCTGTCGCTCGGTACCGGCATCATGCAGTACGACATCACCCAGGAGGAATACGAAGCTTGGAAGGGCCACATTCAAACTATATACCTTATCTATGAAGGCGAACAGGAAGCTACCGATGAGCAGATAAAGGAAGAAATTGCAGCAGTTGAAGACGGCTGGACCTACATCCTCTCGAAGCAAGTGCCGTTTACCGTTACTCCGGGCAACTACCGCATTGTAAGTGCAATGTCGTGGACTAACAGCAAAACCACCGTTACCGGCAAGGACGAAACTACCGGCGAAGACATTACCGAGACGGTGACCACGCACCCCACGAAAGCTATGTTCGCTACGCTCGACACACGTCTTGCAAAGTGGGCTGACCTCGACGAAACCGACTGCCGCTATCTCTGGAAGATTACTACAGCCAGCGACAGCACCTATGTGATTCAGAATATTGCTACCGACGACATTCTCGACACTTGCATCACTTCCGATAAAGCCACGCTCGAGAAGGAAAGCGACACAAAGTGGAGTTTCCAGTACATCAAGACCAACGATGCCGGCAAGTATGTTATTGCATTACACCCCAACAGTGCTGAAACTACCGACTATATGCACTGCGGCGGACACGGCAGTGGTGCCGGCGTTTCGGGCAACATCGTAGGATGGTATGCTTCTGCCGATGCTACACAGTGGTATCTCGAACCGGTTGACGACGCGACCGTTGCCCAGCTTATCGAAGACTATGCTCCCTACAAGAACCATGAACTTCTTGTTTACAACTATCAGCAGCTTCAGGCAAAAGCCGATTCTGCCATGGCAATTGCTAAGGATGAGCAGTACATCACCACAACAGGCACTGGTCTTATCACCAGCAGCAGCCAGATGTCGAGTCCTTTCACCTGCTCGGAAGAAGAAGAGGGCGGCAACGGCTATAAATTTGATTTCGTGCTCGACGGCAAGACCGACACTTATTGGCACAGCACATGGAGCGGCGGCGACCTTGCAGGCCACTCACACTGGTTCCAGGTTTCGTTCAACGAGCCTATCGACGACGCTGCCAATCTTGTGGCTTACATTTACCGCAGAACTTCGGCCGCCAACGACCATATAACCGAAATGAGCGTTTATGGCGCCAACAGTTCCTCGGCTCTCGACGATGAAACCGAAGACAGCTGGACACTTATCGGCAGCATCACCACTCCGTGGACAAGCGGTCAGACAGAAGTTACCAGCAGTGTGCTCAAGTCGAATGGCACTTACAGCTATCTGCGCTTCTATATCGACAACACTGCCGGCAGCGCCATTTCCTCTACCCGCGGCTATGCCCACATGGCAGAATTCCAGCTTTATCCTGTAACCATCGACGGCAATACACAGTACTCGCAGATGGGCGAAGTTCGCACCAATCTTGAGGCTGCTTTGGCTGTTGCCGACTCTATCGACACCGACGAACTTACTATGGACGACTACAACGCCCTCAAGACTGCTGTCGACGCTTTCGTGGCTGCAGTGGTTGACCCGTCGGCTTTGGCTACGGCTATCGCAAACAACAAAGATGCTAGCGACCTCGTTGTAATAGGCAGCAATCCCGGCCAGTGGCCCGAAGGCACCGAAGCTTCTTCTCTGCCAACACTCATCAGCGAAGCTAAGGCTTATCTCAAGGCTGGTGCTTATACCAAAGAGGCAATCGACAGATACACCGAATCAATTGAGTCGGCAGCTGCCAATATCATGAATTCGGCAAATAAGGTTGAAGAAGGCAAGTGGTACAGACTGCGCTTCGACAGCGAAGAGAATTACACCAAATACAACTGGGGTACCGGTAATGTAGTGAACGAAACTCTTGGCGACCTCTACGAAACTGTTCTCGCTCCTGCCAATGTTATTACCGATGACGACAAGTCGTCTCTCGAAGGCTTTAACTCATTGCAGTATGTAATGGAAGGACAGGATCTCCGCTTCCTCAACGGCGACGATGTGGAAAGCGTTGACCAGACAGCATTCCGCTTCATGGCTCAGGGCGACACGGCATACGTCATCCAGCACAAGAGCGGCTTGTTCATCAATGCCAACGGCCGTGGCAATACCTTGCAACTGAGCCTCACCCCGGGTATCTTCGATGTTAAGCCCGTAGGTCTCGGTAAGGTGGCAATTCACGAGCGCAATCTCAACGGAAGCGAATGTTTCGACGAGCCCGTTTATCTGCACGCTCAGAATGCAGGTCATGCACTCGTTACCTGGAATGCCGATTCCAGAAGCAGCAACAGCGCTCTGCTCATTGAGCCTGTAAGCGATTTCGACGAAGGCGAAGATGTGGCAGAAGGCGTATATCGCTATGTATTGCCCAACAGCATGCTGATATGGTGCTATCCTACGCAATACAACGTCACTGACGGCAATCTCTATAGGTATGCCGGCGCAAGCATCGATGAAGAGAATAATGAAATCAGCCTGGCATTCATTAATGCATCCGATGGTGTGGAATCTGGTGTGCCCGCGCTCTACATCTACGGCGATACTGCACAATTCGACAAGGATGCCGACAAGGAGCAGGAAAAGATTACCGGTATCGGTACTTCCAATTTCGCTCCCGTTCCTTCTACCGAAATGCCTGGCATCACAGGTACGTATGCTTACCAGTGGATTGACGCCGGAACCAATGTTGTAGTG
>CAVFSQ010000032.1:3342-10658 GCA_963625145.1 Bacteroidaceae bacterium
TGAATTCGGCAAGGAAGGCAACCACTTCGAAGTGGCTAGCGGCGAAGACGCAACCGACTGCACACGCGACGTGTTTGCCAACACCGGTTATATCACTCCTTCTGACAACATTATCGAAGTCTTCAATCCCGAAAGATACGACTTGGTAATCACAGTCAGCAGCGACGGTTTAGTTAACGCAATCGAAAAGGTTAACCAGACACTTAAGGCAGCTGCCAATATCTACAGCGTAGACGGCACACTGCTCAAGAAGAACGGCACAATGAACGATGTCAAGGCTATGGGCCGCGGTATCTACATCATAGGCGGTGTCAAGGTGATGATTAAGTAATCAGGAAATGTCTTAAGGTAAAATCCTGAACTACCTACAACGGGAGCCCGTTCCCTATCAAAAGGAAACGGGCTCCTTTTACTTTTAACGACGACGCTGTGCGATGTTCGCATTCAACCGTCGTACCAACATTATCATTACTCTAGAATAACTCAAACAAAATGAAAAGAATCTGTTCGTTTCTTTTGACATTCCTTGTTGCGCTGACCGTTTTGGCCGACAACGAGGATTTCACCGGGAAGATTTTTTCTGTGGGAAGCGATGCCACCGCTCTCGAAACCGGGAAGTGGTATTTCCTCTTCAACAGGTCTACCGGCCGCTATGTGTACGAGGCCGACGGCAACAAACTCGCGCTCTCCTCAACAAGCCCCAACGGAATAGAGGCTGCGTCCAACCTGGGCTACCTTGTGCAACTTGAAAGCGCAGGCGAAGACGGGAAATATTATCTGAAATCGGCTTACGGCAACTACTATCGCAACGTTACCACGTCGAAAAACAACGGTACCGAATCTACAACCCGTTCCACCAGCATCTATACCATTGCGCAGTTTGCCTCAACCGAGGGCCACTGGTCGCTGCGCAGCAACGGGCTTTACTATCTTTGCGACAATAGCGGCACTCTTATGGGAGCCAGTTCAAAAGGCACAGAAAATGGTGACCGCGACTGGTCACTGCGCGAGGCTTCGCTCAGCAACATTTCCGACCTTTCGGGCGACACCTACATAAAATATGTGCTCGACAAGGGAGGACTTGTAAGGCTCACCAACCGCCGTCTTGCCGATCGCAATCTTGGCATTAGCGGGGGAGTTGCACAAGGCGCGCAGGCCTCCGATACAATCCTTTCACAGGTGTGGATTCTCGGCAAAAGCGGCTCCGGCTACACGCTTCGTAATGGCTCCACCGGCGATTATCTGAATTCCGACGACAATTTCCGCACACCGAGCAGTACTGCCGTTACGGTCTACATACAGTCGAGCCCAAACAATACCGCATCGTCAAGCTACATTAACCTTTCCACCGACGACAGTTTCAGCGGTGAAGTTTGCCTCAATCTCAACGGCGACGGCTCCACGCTTTACAAATGGACTAGCCAAGGCGACTACGGCTCTGACTGGAGCATTTCTCTGGTCGACAACTATTCACTTGAAGAAGTCGAGGCCGGGCTGCTTGTCAACAGCAAATACAAGACTCCTGTTCCCGGAAAGTACTACCGCCTGCAGAACCAGAACTACCAGACATATATGTACGAGGGAATCAGCAACCATGGCATCGGGTGCGAAAGCCTTAATGCCGACAAACTGTCGCAGTACTGGACTTTGGTAAGCGCAGGAAGCGGTTATGCTCTGCAGAATCTTTGTTCGGAGCGCTACATTACCCGCCAGAGCGGAGCCACAAGCCGGCAGTACACTTCGCAGACAACCGCTACGAATGCCGAATTCTCTCTCCAGCGCACCGACGACGAGACCACCTATACCTACTACATTATCGACAAGAATTCCATCGGATTGCATTGCGACGCAAATTCGAATGTCGTGGGATGGAACACTGAAGGCATAAGTGCCAGTGCGTGGGGCTTCGAAGAAGTGGAGCTCACCGAAGAGTTTATACAGCAGGGCCGCGATGCGCTCAACCGCTACAACGACCTAGTAAACAATATCGACACCTACAAGACTGCCCTCGGCAACCTTTTTGCCGACAATGCCTGCACCAAACTGAAAGACGACATAAATTCGCTCAGCGACGAACATCTCGAAGCCAATGCCGACTATGCCGCTCTTACCGACGACATGAAGGCAATGGTGAAGAAGGTGAAAAACAATACGTGGGAAGTGTATTCGCGTTCAGACGGCTATACCCGCGACTTCGAGAAATTCTTCCGCGTGCGCGACGACTACAAGGTATACAGCAACTACAGCAAGATGTCGTGGAACGAATACACGGGCATGAGCAATGCCTACGGAAAGCTTTCCGGACCTACCGGAATCGTAGGCAAATCGGGCGATATAATATACCTCTATGTTGACGAGGAACCCAGCGACGACTGCACCCTGCAGGTAGAAATCGTGAAGGACAGCGAATCGCCAGGCGACCATCAGACTGGCAAGACAACCGACCTTCATGCCGGTCTCAACGCCGTTGTGCTCGATGAGGCAAGCACCGTTTATATTTTCTATCAACTCGACGACCCCGAAAAGTACCTCGCCAACTATCCCGACATGAAGATACACATCGAAGGAGGAGAGTTGCAGGGATACTTCGACCTTACACGCGGCATGACCAACGACGATTACCGGCTGCTCAAGGAGAAATTGCTCGACAAGAACAATATCATCAACATGAAAGGCGACCGCATTGTGTTTGCCATGCGCAACGACCTTGTGCAGAGCGCTGTGGCTGCCGGCGGAAACGAAATGGAGGGCCTCGTGCGGGTATGGAGCCGCTACATTCAGAACATGGAAGACCTTATGGGATTCCAGGAAGACGTGAAGGGGCGCTTCCGCAATATCTGGAATGCCTTCTCTGTTGACCACGGCTACATGTATGCTACTACCTACGGCACATACTACAGCGACGGAACGCTCAGCACCGTGCTTAACTACAAAACCATAACCACCAGCGGCGGCTCGATATGGGGCCCTGTCCACGAAATGGGTCACAACCATCAGGCTTGCATCAATATCGTGGGTGCTACCGAAGTGTCGAACAACTTCTTCGCCAATGCAAACGTATATCTGCTCGGCATTTCCACAACCCGCGGCACCGCCGTGCACGACACCTTCAACTCGTTTGCCAACGGCACAGGATGGTTTGACCGAAGCATTTGGGAACAGACGCGCATGTATTTCCAGCTTTATCTGTACTACCACGTGCAGGGCAACAACCCCAATTTCTATCCTACGCTGTTCAAACTTCTGCGCAAAGACCCCATCAGCAAGCGCAGCGGAGAATACGACGCATCGCTTGTGAACGGCGACGGTGAAACCGTAGGCGGATACAAGTCGTACGGACGTCAGGACTATCTCCACATGGCCAAGAAGATGTGCGACGCAGCTGGCGAAGACCTAAGCGAATTCTTTGAAGTGAACGGCATGTTTGTTCCCTACGACAACCGCTACATAGGCGACTACGGCGACTATTGGGTAACTACTACCGAGAAAGACATCGAAGAAGTCAAGGCGTATATGCACAAGTATCCCAAAGCCGGAAACATCTGCTTTATCGACGACCGCGTAAAGCCCGATTCCGTGCTGCAGAACAGTGTTCTAGAAGGCCGCCCGTCGGGTGCATTCCGCGTTGACTATGAGGACGAACCCACACGCAAGATTGGCTACTCCGACGTAGGGCAGTACACCGACTTCGTGCCGGGCTACACCACTACAGGCTATTACTACACCACTACCACCAGTAAGGGCGTAACCACCTACCGCATTAGCGGCAACGGCGCAGTGGGATTCAAAGTCTACGATTCCGACGGCAATCTGGTTTACCTTTCCAACAAGACGAGTTTCAGTATTCCCGACAATGTGGCATCGAAGCTGGGCGACAATTTCCGCATTGTTGCTGCCGAAGGCAACGGCTACGATGTGCTCGTACCCTACGGACCGGCAATGTACCGCGGCGAGATGACCGCTTATTATGCTGGCGATACCGTTCCACATACGCTTTACTATTACGGAACCGGCGACGCAGGTGAAAGCCGCATCAGCGACCTTCCTGCCAATTCCGTAGCCTATGTGAAGCCGGGGCAGAATGCCAAAAAGCAACCTACTGCAAGTCTGCTGGCCCAGGCTAACGTTGTGGCTGCCGATTCTACGGCGCAGACATTTGCCGTTGACGGCGACAAGCAACTTTACATCCCCACGGCGTTCACTGCCGCCCAGTTGTCGTTCACCAAGAGCGGCGACGCTTACCAGGCACTGCGTCTGCCGTTCAACGTCACCGAAGGATTTGAAGGCGTTGTAACCGACAAGGCATTGGATACTTCAGTGAAGACTGCCGAAGCCGGCATGCCGGTAATCGTAAACGGCAAAATATCCTTTGTCGAAAGCAATGCCGCAGTAAATGTCGAAACATTTGCCTCTGCCGATGAAGGATATATACTCAATGCCGAAGGCACTGCCGTGGAAGCGGCAATGGCATCCATCAGTCCGTTTACATACATCTGGAACGAGGCATTCACGATTGACGTAACGGCAATCAACAAGGTGCTTGTAGACGACAAGAAGGGCGAAAATACGGTATACGACCTTACCGGACGCCGCGTCTACAGCATAAGCCAGCCCGGTATCTATATCGTGAACGGCAAGAAAGTGTTGGTGAAATAATTAAGGCACATCGTCAGCAACTGCCTTAACGCAAAATTTCAAGGGCGGCTCCATAGCGGGGCCGCCCTTGCTTTTGCGCTTTGTTGACTGTATATTTCCATTTGGGAATGAAAAACTTTGTAGAAATCATCTGCAATATAGAAAATCTCAGTAATTTTACCCTCGGTGATTATAGCGATTATTGTTTGTGATTTACTAGTTTTTAACACTTTAGGGCTACGACAATTTTCGATGATTACCAATTTTTCAATGACTTATATTTCGTTGAACTCACGTTTATATATTTTAGTAAATACTGAAAAACAAGAGTTAGGAACGATTACAGACGTATCAATTTCGAAGTAATGACCAACATGGAGCAGATGTATAAGACTCTGTCTGAGTTGATGTTCATGACAGCGCCTCCACGCAACTATGAAGCTCAGATTACATCCCGCATCAAGAAGATTCTTGATGTGGCTGCATCGCAAGATGTCGATGTGCTCATCCTTGAGCATGGGGGTGTGGAGCTTTCAAGAATCCTATTGATGTTGTGGCCCGTGGGTTCCGCACTTTGTTGCAGAACTATCACTTCGAGACTGTTGAGTTTGCTCTTGCTACAACTGGAAACGTGAGTAATCATGATTTTGCTCTCGCCTTGAAAGATGCGGAAGCGCAATTGTAGAGAGCAGCGTACTATAACGACTTAGCGCAATTCTTTTGTGCGCATAAAAGAATTGCGCTATGCGTAGATAATTTTTGCGCTGTGCGCAGACAATTTTTCTTCTTTACGCAAAGAATTTTTCTGCGAAGCATTACCGGCAGCGGCGAGTGGGCATTGACGATAATAAAGAAAATCCCCTGCAAGCACCATCGGCCTACAGGGGATTTTCTTATGGTTTGGCAGTGGCTGTGCGTCTTGCGGCCACTGGTAATGAATGTCTATTTCTTCTTGGGCGCTCCTCCGCCGAAATCGTCGTACATTATGTCGGAACGTTCCACTCCAAGCGAGTCGAGCAACTGGTTTACAGCCCCTGTCATCGGGCCCGGGCCACAGAGGTAATATTCTATGTCTTCGGGCGCAGGGTGGTTCTTGAGATATTTTTCATACATTACCTGATGCACAAATCCTGGAGTGTATTCCACTCCCGCCTTGTCGGCTTCGGGGTCGGGGCGGTCGAGTGCAAGGTAGAACTTGAAGTTGGGGAATTCCTTTTCAAGGGCGTGGAAGTCGTCAAGATAGAATACTTCTGATAGCGAGCGTGCTCCGTAGAAATACGAGAGTTTGCGGTCGGTGGTGTGCAGTGTGCGTGTCATGTGCATGATTTGCGCACGTAGCGGAGCCATTCCGGCGCCGCCGCCTACCCATATCATTTCGCGCTTAGAATTGAAGCGCGGGTGGAAATCTCCGTAAGGTCCCGACATAATCACCTTGTCGCCCGGCTTGAGCGTAAAGATATATGATGAAGCTATTCCGGGCATTACATCCTGAAATCCCACTTCGGGCCGTGGCTTGAACGGCGGTGTGGCTATGCGTACAGTCAGCATGAAGCGGTCGCCCTCGGCGGGGTAGTTTGCCATGGAGTAGGCACGTGTGGTGGGCTCGGTATTGGTGCACTTCAGCGAGAAAAGACCGAACTTCTCCCACGACGGCAGATAACGCCCGATACTCTCCTTGTCGATATCCTTGTCGTAGTCCATGGAGTAGGCTGGGATTTCAATCTGCGCGTAGCTTCCAGGAATAAAGTCCATGTGCTCACCTTCGGGCAGCGCCACAATGAATTCCTTTATGAACGATGCTACGTTTTTGTTTGAAATCACGGTACATTCGTATTTCTTCACACCCAGCACCGACTGAGGTACTTCCACTTCCAAGTCTCCCTTTACCTTTACCTGGCATCCCAGCCGGTAGTGGTCGAGGAGTTCGCGGCGGGTGAAGTGTGCTTTTTCCACGTCAATAGCCTCGCCGCCGCCGCTGGTAACCCGGCATTTGCATTGCCCGCACGAGCCTTTGCCGCCGCATGCCGACGACAGGAACACTCCCTGCGATGCCAAAGTGCTGAGCAGTGTGCCTCCCTGCGGCACGGATATCTCTTTTTGTCCGTTTACTGTGATTTTTACGTTGCCGCTTGGTGTGAGCCAGCGCTTGGCTATGAGTAGGAGTATAACCATGAGGATTATCACTCCCCAAAACACACCGATGCTCGACGTTATGAACATTAAAATTGTCTGAGACATATTTTGATAGTGTTTATTTTCCGATTGTTAGATATTCAGTCCCGAGAAGCACATGAAGGCCATAGCCATAAGGCCTACGGTGATGAAAGTTATGCCGAGCCCCTGCAGGTTTTCGGGTACATCGGAGTAGGCCATCTTTTCGCGTATGGCAGCAAGGCCCACTATAGCCAGCAGCCATCCTATGCCGGAACTGAAGGCATATACTATGGAGTCACCCACGCCGGCAATGGCGCGCGCATCGGTGGCAGGGTCCATGCCTATGCGCTGCTGCATGAAGAGCGATGCTCCCATTATGGCGCAGTTCACGGCTATCAGGGGCAGGAAGATACCCAGTGCGGAATAGAGTGCTGGTGAGTAGCGTTCCACAGCCATCTCCACCAACTGCGTTATGCCAGCGATTATGGCGATGAAGAGGATGAAGCTGAGGTACGAAAGGTCAACGC
>CAVFSQ010000033.1:0-10614 GCA_963625145.1 Bacteroidaceae bacterium
GCGCAGAGCCTGCATACGCATTTATATATATATATTTCTGCAAAGTTACAAACAAAATGCACATACACAAGATTAATGCAGCTTTTTAAGGCCGGCTCCGGAAATTGTTTTGCATTTCCCCCAGTATTCAGGGCTGGCGCAGCCCCTTTGCCCGCATACCCATCCAGGTTTTCTGCTATGCGGAAACGGGAAAAAATGTTCCTATTGCAATTCGGCGGGGGTGCTTTGGTTTTCAAAAAGTAAAGCTTTCAGCCGTTTTCGTTCTGCTGGAAGCCAAACAGTTGCACGGCGTAGTTTTTATGCCATTTCGGAAACGGTGCGGAATTTTGAAAATTATTTTATATTTTTGCGCATACATTCAGCATAACAACAATACAACACTTTATGGGAGGTTTTTTCGGAACAGTATCCATGAGCCCGTGCGTAAACAACTTGTTCTACGGCACCGACTATCATACACACCTCGGCACACGCCGTGCCGGCATGGCGACATTCAGCAGCGAAGACGGCTTTCAGCGCAGCATCCACAATCTTGAAAACGCGTATTTCCGCAGCAAGTTCGAGGACGAGCTCGACAAATTCAAGGGCAACGCCGGCATAGGCATCATTAGCGACACCGACGCGCAGCCCATAGTCATCAATTCCCACCTGGGGCGCTTTGCCATTGTAACAGTTGCAAAAATCACCAATATTGCAGAACTGGAAAACGAACTTCTCGAGCGCCGTCAGCATTTTGCAGAACTGTCGTCGGGCAAGACAAACCAGACCGAGCTGGTGGCACTGCTTATCGTGCAGGGCAAAACCCTTATCGAAGGCATCGAGAACGTTTTCCGCAAGGTAAAGGGCTCATGCTCCATGCTGCTGCTCACCGACACCGGGGATATCGTTGCCGCGCGCGACAAGCTGGGACGCACGCCCATAGTGCTCGGGCACAAAGAGGGAGCGTATGCCCTGGCCAGCGAAACGACTTCTTTCCCCAACCTCGGCTATGCCGAAGTGCGCAACCTCGGCCCGGGCGAGATAGTAAGAGTCAGCGCCACTGAAGTGGAGCAGCTGCGCAAGCCCAACGAAGAGATGCAGATATGCTCGTTCCTATGGGTATACTACGGATTCCCCACATCAAGCTACGAAGACATCAACGTAGAGAAAGTGAGGTTCACATGCGGCGAAACCATGGGGCGGACCGACGACACCGCCGTCGACTGCGTATGCGGCATCCCCGACTCGGGCGTGGGCATGGCTTACGGCTATGCTGCCGGAATGGGCAAACCTTACAAAAGGGCAATATCGAAATACACCCCCACATGGCCGCGCAGCTTCACTCCAAGCAACCAGACACGGCGCGAGTTCGTGGCCAAGATGAAGCTGATACCCAACGCCGCCATACTGCGCGGAAAGAGCGTACTCTTCTGCGACGACTCCATAGTGCGCGGCACACAGTTGCGCGACAACGTGCGCATGCTTTACGACTGTGGCATACGCGAAGCACATGTCAGAATTTCATGCCCCCCGCTCGTTTACGGATGCAACTACATAGGCTTCACCTCTTCGCGCAGCGATTTGGAACTAATCACGCGGCGCATCATACAGGAAGAGGAGGGCGACATGAACAGCAACCTCAAGGCATACGCCACAACCGATTCGCCGCAATACAGGCTTATGGTCGAAAAGATAAGAGAGAGACTGGGCCTCACGTCACTGCGGTTCAACACCGTGGAAAACCTTGTGGAATCAATAGGGCTGCCGAAATGCAAAATCTGCACCCACTGCTTCGACGGCTCAAGCCATTTCTAGGCAATCGGGGGCATTACACCAAACAACTGGGGTGCGCTTAATTTGGAAAAGCGCACCCCAGTCAGTTATATCCGGATTTTCTATTTCTTAAGCACGTCTTCGGGATTGTTTACTTCTGGCAGCCACACACGGTATCTTTCGCCGTGGCTCCAGGTGTTTCCTGCCGACTGGAAGTCACAAAGCTGCACTTCCACGGGTTTGCCGTAGTCGAGATAGTCAACGCCAAGCACCATCGGCACCTTTATGCTTATCCATGCCCACTGCGGTGCATCGCACGGTTTGGCATCCACCACGCCGCCGGCAGCCGGTATTTTCACCACTTCGTCGATAAAGCCCCCACCCAAACGGCTGTCGCGGGCAAACACCACCGGGCCGCGCACAATGGCATCGTATCCGTCCTGGCGCACAAGGCGCACCGGCATATCGAAACTTATCGCGACTTCATCGCCCGGTTTCCATTCACGGTCAACCACAAGATACCCTTTGTCGGTAGCCCCCGAAAACTCTTCGCCGGCAACCCGCACCATCGTATTTTTGCTCCATTCGGGAATGCGCAGCCGCAGCGCGAACTTTTCGGCCTTGGCGGCATTGACTTTTATGGTCATCGTATTGGTGCGGGGATAGTCGCCCTCCTGAACAAGCGTAACACTGCGTTTGGTTCCGCCAAGAGAAACCACGGCTTCGGAAGGCGCATACAGATTGACGTTTACGCCGCCGCCAACAACCGTGTACATAGTCTTGGGAATTGCCGCAAAGCCGCGGGGGCCGTTGGCATTGCAGCAGTTAATGTGAAGCCCGCACTGCTCTTCGCCTTTAGTGCGCACGCCTTCGAGGGGAGTGTACTTGTCTATCTGCGAGCCGTCGCCCTTGAGCGAAGCGAAAAGGGCGTTGTAGATGCTCTGCTCCATAAGGTCGGCGTAATGGCCGTTGCCAGTCACAAGCAGCATGCGGCGCAGGAGGTTTATCCATGTTGTGGTTACGCACGTTTCCATTTCGTGCACCGAGGGGCGTGTCTGCTTCTGCCTGCCGCCATACCAGCATTCCATCGATGCTCCCGAGCCGGTTATGTTGATTTCCTGGTCTTCAATCATCTTCACTGCCTTTGTGGAGCCTTCCAGCAGCTGCGCGTCGTGGTTCACAAGGTAAAGGTCGAGCATTCCCTGTATGCACGACATCATTTCGTAGGCTTTCTGCCCGTTGTAGAAATTATACCATGTCTTCTGCGGCGCGAAACGCCCGGCCATGGGTATGCCCTGGTTTGTCTTGGCAAGGATTTGCGGACCTTTTTCCGATTCGATTTCGCCTGCAATCTTCTTCGCCAGTTCCAGATACTTGCCGCTGCCGGTGACATTGTAGAGCTTCACCACGGCATTCAGTATCGAAGCGCTGGGCATGCCGCGGTAGTTGCCGGTTTCCACTATCGACAAACCGCGCTCATCGAGCTGGGCCACAAGACGGTCTATCTGCTTGCCGGCAGCCTTCACTGCCCGTTTGTCGCCCGAGATGTCGTACCATGCCAGCAGTCCGAGCACCACATATTTGCGTCCCCAGACATCCCACTCCTTGAGTTGCGCTTCGGGCTTGTAGTTGCCGATATAGCCGTCGGCATCCTGGTTTTTCAAGATGCCTTCCACCGAAGTCTTTATGCGCCGGTAAAGTTCGGGATTGTTGCTGTACTGGTAAAGCGCACAGGCTCCGACGGCCCATTTGCCCCAGAACTCGCTTTGCCACATGTGGGTTTCGTTGTGGGTGGCGAACACATTGACTAGAGTCGGCACGTCTTCGACCATAACCCGCCGAGAAATTACCTTGTCGATCAGCGCCCCGGCATAGCCTTTTACCTTGATGGAGGTGACACCGCTCTTTTCGGCTTTCTTTGGTGCAGCAGCCGAAGCCGGTGCCCCGCAAAGGCCTGCGGCAAGGGCAACTGCCAAAAAAGTTTTTGTATATGCGAAAATCATCTTTAATTTTATTATGGTTGTTTCATTGACATCAATATGCCTCGCGGTATTTCGATTCGTTTTCGTCGGCAAGCATATTAAGATAAGAGTTGTATCGCGAAGCGGCTATGCGCCCTGTGGCGAAAGCCTCCTTCACTGCGCACCCCGGTTCGTGGGTGTGGGTGCAGTTGCCGAAACGGCATCCCTGCCCTATGCTGAATATCTCGCGGAAATAGTGCCCCAGTTCTTCGCGCCCGATGTTGAACGTGCCAAAGCCCTTGACTCCCGGGATATCAATCACGGCGCCGCCTTGCGGCATGAAATACATGCGGCTGTCGGTAGTGGTGTGCATACCCGTGCTGTGGCTTTCCGAAACTGGGGAAGTGTGCGCACCGGCACCGGGAACTAGCGAGTTCACGAAAGTAGACTTTCCTGTTCCGGAGTTTCCGGCAATCAGCGTCAGCTTTCCTGCAAGCAGATGCACGATGGATTCGTCCACGGCATCGAGCGCGCAAAAGTGCACACAGCGGTATCCTATGTCTTCGTAAATAGATGACATAGCCCGGGCCCGGGCTGCCTCTTCGGGAGAATAGGTGTCGGTCTTGCTGAAACCGAGTATCACCTCCACGCCATAGGCTTCGGCAGAAGCCAGAAAGCGGTCGACAAACGTTGTAAGCGTTTCGGGGCGGGCTACGGTGACGAACAGCAGCACCTGGTCTATGTTCGCTCCCAGTATCTGGCTTTGCTTCGACAGGTTTGTGGCGCGGCGCACGATATAGTTCCTGCGCTCACACACTGCCGTTATCATGCCTCGTCCTTCGGGCGAGAGTGTTATGCTTACGTTGTCGCCCACTGCCACGGGATTTGTGGTGCGTATTCCCTTGAGGCGGAAGTTTCCGCGCACGATGCATTCCACATCGCCGTTTCCGGCAGTGCGCACCACGTATCCGCTTCCGGCAGTGCGGATCACCGTTCCCTGCATGGCCACGCTATACGGTCATTATCTCCTTGCTCTTTGCCGCGAGCAGTTCGTCTACAGTCTTTATATACTTGTCGTGTATTTTCTGCAGTTCCTGCTCGGCATCCTTTTCGTTGTCTTCGCTCACTCCGTCCTTCACCGCCTTCTTCAGCTTTTCGATGGTATCGCGGCGAACGCTGCGTATGCTCACGCGTGCCGTTTCGCCCTCCTTGTTACACTGCTTTGCAAGCTCCTTGCGGCGCTCTTCGGTGAGCGGTGGTATGGTGAGGCGAATTATCTCACCGTTGTTGTCGGGCATGATACCCACGTTGGAGTCGATGATGGCCTTTTCAATGGCACGCATCATGCTGCGGTCCCACGGCTTTATAGCTATGGTTCGCGCGTCGGGTGTGGTTACGGCCGAAACCTGGTTGAGCGGCATCATGGTGCCGTAGCTTTCCACACGTATATCGGCGAGGATTTCAACGTTGGCCTTTCCCGCACGTATGCGCGAAAGCGTTTCCTCGAGATGGTTTACAGACTGCAACATCTTTTTGTCGCTGTCGCTGAGGCATTGCTTTACATCAAACATTGTTGTAGACTTTTATAGTTTTTGAATTACTTGCAAACTTACGCAAAGTTTTCGAATCTCACCACCCTGGCTCCGCCGTCGGTTTCCTTTATTTCCACCTTCACGGCATCTTCGGGCAGCAGGTTTTCCACCAGTTCGGGCCATTCGATGAAGTTGAGTCCTCCGCCGTAGAAATAGTCTTCGTATCCCAGGTCGTAGACTTCCTCTATTTTTTCGATGCGGTAGAAATCGAAATGAAAGATGTTCTGCCCGGTGGTTTCGCTGCGATACTCGTTGACTATTGCGAACGAGGGTGACGTCACTTCCTCCTCCGCTCCGAGCTCGCGGCACACGGCCCGTATGAAAGTAGTCTTGCCTGCGCCCATGGCGCCGTAGAATGCAAACACGCGGCTTTCTGCCATAGCTGCCACAAACTGCCTGGCAGCCTGCTGCAGGTCATCGGTTGACTTTATTGTGATTTCCATTTTCGAAAGTGTTTTTTCGGGGGTGTGTCAGTGGTGCTTTGAATGGAGCGTGATGAAGGGCACCAGCATTTCCTCCATCGATATTCCGCCGTGCTGGAAGGTGTTGTCGTAGTAGTGTGCGTAGCGGTTGAAGTCGTTGGGATAGGCGAAGAAGCGGTTTCCCGTGGCGAAGATGTATGCCGTAGAGAGGTTGGGCGACGGCAGCATGGCTTCGCGGGGATGCTTCACCTCGAACACTTCGCGCGCATTGTATTTCATGTTCTTTCCCAACTTGTAGCGCAGGTTGGTGTTCACCTCCCTGTCGCCCATGACCTTCACTGGCTGGTCTACCCGTATGCTGCCATGGTCGGTGGTCACCACCACGGTATATCCCCTTTCGGCCAGCTGCCGGAAGAGCTCGCGCATGGCGCTGTATCGGAACCACGACAGGGTGATGCTGCGGTATGCGGCTTCGTCGGCGGCAAGTTCGCGCACGGTTTTCTGCTCGGTGCGTGCATGCGAAAGAATGTCGATGAAATTCACCACCAGCACGTTGAGGTCGTTGCGGGCCAGTTGCGGCAGCTGCGAGAGCAGGCGGTCGGCGGCCTGCGAGTCGTTTATCTTGTTGTAGGAATAGGTATTCTTACGGCGGTAGCGCTTCAACTGCGTGGCAATGAGTTCGCGCTCCTTTAGGTTTTTGCCTTCGTCTTCGTTTTCGTCAACCCACAGTCCGGGGAAGATTTCCTCAATCTGCAGGGGCATGAGCCCCGAGAAGATGGCATTGCGGGCATACTGTGTGGCAGTGGGGAGGATGCTGAAATAGAGTTCCTCGTCGAAGGTGAAGTCGGCGGCAAGGTCGCGGCTGAGCATGCGCCACTGGTCGAAGCGGAAATTGTCGAAAACCACGAGGAACACCTTGTGGCCCGAGTCGAGCAGCGAGAAGATGCGGCGTTTGAAAAGGTCGTTGCTCATCATGGGGCGTGTGTCGGGAGAGTTAATCCAGTCGAGATAGTTGCGCTTCACGAACTTTCCGAACACGCCGTTGGCCTCTTCCTTCTGCATGCGCAGCATGTTGTCCATGCCTCCGCCGGTATCCTGTAGCTCCAGTTCCCAGTACACGAGTTTGCGGTAAACCTCCTTCCAGTCGTCGGCAGAGAGCGAATCGCTTATCTGCATGCTGATTTTCCCGAACTCCTGGAGGTAGCCGCTCTGCGTCACCTCGTCCACGATTTCGCGCCGGTGGATGTTCTTCTTCAGCGTGAGCAGTATCTGGTTTGGGTTCACGGGCTTTATGAGATAGTCGGCGATGTTCTGCCCCACTGCCTGGTTCATGATGTTCTCCTCTTCGCTTTTCGTAACCATTACCACGGGCGTTGCGGGCAGCAGTTCCTTGAGCTGCGTGAGCACCTCGAGTCCGCTTAGACCGGGCATATTCTCGTCGAGCATAATAAGGTCGTATTTCCCCTCGCGGCACATGTCGATGGCATCGGTGCCGTTGGTAGCGGTATCCACGTCGTAGCCCTTGTTTTCGAGAAAGATGATGTGCGCGCGCAGCATGTCAATCTCGTCGTCCACCCAAAGAAGTTTTCCGTTGTGCATCGTCGGCATAAGTTTCGTTTTGCGAATATAGCGATTTCGGCGCTAACACAAGCTGCGCGGCGGCATTTTTCAACGGTGAAACACACTATTTGCGTGCCCCGAGGCACAATATCCCCCGATGCAGTGACGCCGAATACCGATTTGCAGTGATTGCGCATTACGGGGATACTTGCCAACTTTGCACCGCAACATACGGAACACTGATTTCACTTAAAAACAACCCTAAAGATTCAGACAATGAAAAAGACAATTGTAGTTTACGGTTCTTCAACTGGAAGTTGCGAGGGACTGGCACAGAAAATCGCCGACAAACTGGGATGCAGCGCCGTGAGCGCGGGAGAACTCGACGCTGCTACGGTAAGCGAGAACGACAACCTCATCCTCGGCACCTCGACATGGGGAGCCGGCGACATGCAGGACGACTGGTACGACGGAGTGAAGGTGCTGAAGGCAGCGGGGCTCCATGGCAAGACAGTGGCCCTGTTCGGATGCGGCGACTGCGAGTCGTACAGCGACACGTTCTGCGGCGGCATGGCCGAACTCCACGACGCAGCAGCCGAAGCCGGAGCCGACATCGTGGGCGCAGTAAGCACCGAGGGATATACGTTCGACGACTCGGCAGCCGTAGTCGACGGCAAATTCGTGGGACTGGCGCTCGACGAAGACAACGAAAGCGACAAGACCGACAGCCGCATCGACAGCTGGATTTCCGAAATAATGCCGTCACTCTAACCCCACCACGCCATGCCTGCCATGCATGCCGAAATGAAGGTGCTCGTGAACCACATCTACGAATTCAAGAAGGGAGTGCGAAAGATGGTGCTCTTCACCTGCAACCGCCGTTACGAAGCCAGCGCCGTGGGACGCCTGGAGAAAGACGGCATCGACTATTTCTGTCAGCCCGTGGCGGGTGGCAAGGTAAACCTCTTCTTCGGGCGCGGGGAATGCATCGAGGCCGTAAGGCTCATGGTCAACCGCCCCGTAAGCACGCTCACACCCGAAGAAGATTTCATACTGGGCACACTTCTGGGCTACGACGTGTGCACCGAATGCCGGCGCTACTGCAGCTTCAAGCGTCGCGGATGCAAACGTGCCGCAGCGCTCAGCGCCGAGTAGAAGTAGCCTGTAAAATAATTCCTGAACAATAAAACCGATTAGGCCCAGTCTATGCGGCATTTCTCCGGGCCTGGATTTTGTCGATAATCACGGCTATGGCTCCGTCGCCCGTGACGTTGCATGCCGTGCCGAAGCTGTCCATGGCTATGTAGAGGGCTATCATCAGGGCCTGCATGTCGGCAATGGCGGGAGTGACAAGCCCCACGATGATAAGCGGGATAAGGAAACCCAGGAACTGCCCGAAGAGACTGTTGAACGTCAGGAACAGCCGCACACACGTGCCGTCGGCCGCATTCCCCACGACCACGCCCAGGACTATGGCTGTCAGCACCCGCGCCAGAAGCGGAAATTTCAGAATTTTACGCATAGTAACTCGTTTGTTTTCGAAAACATGCCTTAGCACGCTGCAAAGGTATGGCGCGAAAATATTATCCCCAAATATTCCGACAATTATTTTCGGAAAAAATCACAAAAACACGAAAAAAGTAAAGCCATATAACTTCTATGCAGCAAAAGCGCTAACAATGCGGACAAAAAGGGGGCCACCTATACGTAGCCCCTAATACCATGAAAACAAAAAAATTTGCGTCGCATCACGCGACAGTGCAAATATAGGGATTTTTACTTTACAAGAGATTATCTTCGGCAGAAAACAAAGTGTGCCGCCATTGCCGCCGGTGTAGTCTCCACTGGATGCCGGGCCGCATGTGTTCGCCCTCTCCGAGGACGAGATAGTGTATATATCACACTGTCCGCCAGCTCCTTGCAGTCGCAGGCGGTTATGCTTATCGGCCCTCTTCGAGGACCTCATAGCCGTTTGTAGACTGTAGGGCTGTATTGCTTGTCCGTATATCAGCGTGGTATTGTGCGCGGCCTTGAGGTCTCCGAAGGAGGCCAACAAACATAACCTAGGGTGGCCAACGGGAACCCTAGGACAGGGGCTTGAGTTATTTTCGGTTCATCCGATATTTCGAGTGATAAAGACAATATAGGATAAAAGAAAACCGCTGAACATTTGTATCTTTGAATAACCACAAACAAAGTTACAGATATGAACAGCAGTTTTCTATATCATGCTTGGGGACTTTACGACAGTCTCGAATGTACAAAAGAGGAGTACAAAGGTGATACTATTATTCTTCATGTGCAAAGTAAGAAACCACAAAGGATATGTCCAAAATGCGGTAAACCACATTTGGTGAAGAACGGTTTTCGTACAAGGGATTTCCTCGGGCTTCCCATTGGTGGGAAGAAGGTAATAATCCGCATGAAAGTCCAACGCTACAAATGCAAGAGTTGCAACTATGACCAACAGGAAAAGATACCGTTCGCTACTGGCAGTTGTTCCTATACCCACCGCTTTGCCAAGTATGTCGTGGACCTGCTGCGGTCCATGACGCTGAAAGATGTGGCGGCAAGACTTGGCATAACTTGGGATACAGTAAAGAAGATCCATTCGCGTTATCTCTACAGACGCTATTCACCGCCATCTCTAGACGGAGTAGAATGCATTGGAATAGATGAGTTTGCAGTCAAAAAGGGGCGTGTATACAAGACCATTGTCGTGGATTTGGTTAGCGGACGCATTCTCTATGTTGGTGATGGTAAGGGAGTTGACGCATTGTCTGAGTTTTGGAAGAAGGTGAAGCGTAAAAAATTGTCCATCAAATATGTGGCAACAGATTTGTCTGCAGCCTTCATCACCTCTGTCCTTGAGAACTGCCCAGGAGCGATACACGTGTTTGACCATTTTCATGTAGTGAAGCTGATGAACGACAAACTTGACGAAATACGAAGACTGCAGTACAACATGGAAAAGAACGTGAACAAGCGCAAGATTCTCAAAGGTACCAGATATCTGTTGCTCGGAAACGGGGAAGACATCTATGACAGAAGATACAGGACAAGGCTGGAAAATGCCTTGGCCATGAACGAACCCCTCTCGAAGGCTTACTATCTGAAGGAGCAGCTCAGGGAAATCTGGTCTCAAGTATGCAAAGAGGATGCGGAAAAGGTCCTGGCAGATTGGGGGGAACAGGCAAAGAACAGCAAAATAACGCAACTGCAAAAGATGGCTATGACGATGCTCGCATACAAAAGAGGCATACTCGCATGGTACGATTGCCATATCTCGACAGGTAAAGTGGAAGGCATAAACAACAAAATAAAAGT
>CAVFSQ010000034.1:0-10507 GCA_963625145.1 Bacteroidaceae bacterium
CGCAAATCGTCTTCAGGCTTCAGCCCAAGTTTTTTGCGTATATTGGAACGGGTGGTAGTAATGTTCGACTCGTTTTTCCCCAAAAGGCTGCACATATCGCCAAGTTTCTTGTCGTGGAGCACAAGCAGACAAACCTCTCGCTCCGCTGGGGAAAGATTCGGGAACTTTTCTTTTACAAGTTGCTCGCCAAACTGTTTCGAAACATAAAAGCGCTTCAGATTGCCCAGCACATTCCGCTGCGCCTTGCGGCCCAGCATGTCAAACACAGCCACAATCTTGTCGTTTGTCATTTCCTGCTCGGCCAGGCGCACATACGCAGTCACCTGCTCGCGGCTCAGTTTGAAGAGCGAGAACAGCGCTTCGTCCTCTTGCTTGAGAGTCTGGTTTTCGTGCTGTATCATGCTCGCGCTCCACACCAGCGAACTGCCGAGAAGGCCGAGCAGCAGAAACGATACAAGCACTACAATCGAAAGTATCCTGAACCACTCATCGCCGGTAGCTACAGCGCAGAAAATGTAAACCAGCAACGACAGCGCGCTCAGCACCAAAGGGTCGTATTTGAGGCAGGCTATTATCGACAATGCCACGTCGAGAATCATAAGCGTTATGCTCGACATCAGAAGAGTTTTGTGGAACCCCGAGAGAAGAGCGACATTGTTGAGCGAAATATAAATCATTTGGCTCGAAACTATAATATGGGCCGAATATATCATAATGCGCAGCGACGTCGAAAGCCTTAGAATATTTTTCAGATACCCCCCGAACGACATTATTGCAATAACAAGCAAAGTTCCGATAACTGAAACGAAGAAAAAGCGTGAAGTGGCAATTGCCTTGGGCAAGAACAATACGGAAACCATTGCCACCTGCAGTACATAATATATAAGCGACATCAACTGCTGCCGGCCTATATAAGTTTCTTCCCTGTATATAAATCTCGTCACGAACGAGCGCTTCCGGGAATCTGATTTGTGAGAAAACATATCTGAAAACTAGGCGTTTCTATCGTTTTGACTATATTTGACATACAAAAGTACACGTAATTTTTCATATTTGACTGATTTTGACTTTGCAAATATTTGGAGGTTATTTGACGCTGTTATAAATTTGCACCGTCATACAGAAAGATGTCCTTGCCAAGGCCAAAATGCCAATAGGCCGGCAAAGCGACAATCCGGAAAGATTTTTCACATTTTCAACTCTTATTTATTTATAAATAGCCCCCACGAGTGATTCGCCGGGGCTTTATTTTTGCGCAGGCGAAACGCCGCCATTTGAAAGTATGCCTTGTAAATATTATTCGCTGCAATAATGTCGCCAAAAATTATTTAGTATCTTTGCCCTATACAATTAACTTTTTCAGATTCAAACAGACAAACACAATACCGCAACATGAAAAGAAGCGTTCTTACCGCGTTGTTGGCATTCGCAATAGTATTGCCGGCACTTGCCGACTGGCATCCGGTTTTTTCCACTGCAGGTTTTTTCAAGGTTGAAGGCGCAGGAAGAGATGTTTACAGCATGAATCCTTCGTGGCTCTTCTGCAAGGGGCACATCGAAGGTGCCGATGCTCCTGAATTCAACGACAGCGCGTGGGAGAAGGTGTCGCTTCCCCACGGAATAGAGAACCTTCCGATGGAAGCCAGCGGATGCGTGAACTACCAGGGCGAAGTGTGGTACCGCAAGCATTTCGCGGGCAACGGCGCCTGGAAAGGACAAAGGCTTGTGCTGTATTTCGAAGCCATCATGGGAAAGTGCAAGATTTGGGTCAACGGCAAATTGGTGAAAGAGCATACCGGAGGTTTCCTGCCCGTAATTGCGGAAATCGGTGATGTAGTGAAATACGGCCAAGACAACGTAATTGCCGTGATGGCCGACAACAGCGACGACCCGTCATACCCTCCCGGAAAGCCACAATACGGTCTCGACTTCACATATTCGGGCGGAATCTACCGAGACTGCTGGCTTGTAACCACCGGCCGCGTGTTCATCACCGACGCCAACCAGGAGAATGAAGTTGCGGGCGGCGGCGTGTTCGTTTCCTACGGCAAAGTTTCGGGATCCATGGCTGAGGTTAACGTCAAAACGGCGTTCCGCAATTCGTCGCAGTCGCAGTTCAAAGGCACCGTAACAAGCCGGATTGTCGACAAAGACGGGAAACTGGTGTGGAAAAGCGACAGGAAAGTAAACATCCCCGACGGGCAGATGCAAAGCCTGCTTTCAAAAGCCAGCCTTCGCAATCCCAATCTCTGGTCACCCGACGACCCGTATCTCTACCGCCTTTACACATATATAAAGGATGCTCACGGCAAAATTGTTGACGGATATTATATCAGGATTGGCATACGCAGCCTGGAATTCAAAGCCGAAGAAGGCTTCTGGCTCAACGGAAAGCCATTCGGCGAACCGCTTATCGGAGCCAACCGCCACCAGGACTATGCCGTTGTGGGCAATGCACTGTCGAACAGTCTGCATTGGCGCGATGCCAAAAAGCTTCGCAGCGCCGGAATGCGGGTTATACGAAACGCGCACTACCCTCAAGACCCGGCCTTCATGGACGCTTGCGACGAACTGGGGCTGTTTGTAATTGAAAACACACCCGGATGGCAATTCTGGAATACCGAACCCAGTTTCGCCGAACACGTATATTCCGACATACGCAATATAACAAGAAGAGACCGCAACCGCCCTTCGGTATGGCTTTACGAGCCCATTCTCAACGAGACAGGCTATCCCGAGGAATTTGCACTGAAAGTAAAGCAAACTGTTGAAGAGGAATACCCGTTTCCCTACTGCTACACGGCATCCGACGCCACGGCAACTGGCAGCAAATACTACGACATTCTGTTCGGCCACCCGCTGACGGGCGACTCCACCTATTGTCTGCAGGAACTTCTGCCCGGAAAGACATACTTCACCCGCGAATGGGGCGACAACGTCGACAACTGGGATTCGCACAATTCTCCCGGCCGCGCCAGCCGCGCATGGGGCGAAATCCCCATGCTGGTGCAAGCTAAGGGATATGCCCGCACCGACTACAAATACACCTGCATCGACGCGCTCTACCGCACCACAAGGCAACATGTAGGCGGTTGCCTCTGGCACTCTTTCGACCATCAGCGCGGCTATCACCCCGACCCGTTCTACGGCGGCATAATGGACAACTACCGGCAAAAGAAATATTCCTATTACATGTTCTGCTCGCAAAGGCCGAAATACAAGAACGACAAGCTGATAGCCGAAAGCGGACCGATGGTTTACATTGCCAACGAGATGACACCGTTTTCGCCCGCCGACATAACCGTATTCAGCAACTGCGATTCGGTGCGGCTTACGTGCAACAAGGGCAAGAACGGCAGCAAAGTATACACCTACACGAAAGAGCAGCATCGCGAAGGCATCCCCTCGCCCGTGATAACCTTCAAGGACGTATTTCATGTAATGGATGACAAATGGCTCAGCTACGACAATGCCAAAGACGGGCTGAGCCTGCTGGCCGAAGGATTCGTTGACGGGAAACTGGCGGCGACACACCAGGTAAAGCCGGCGCGCAGACCGACTAAGATACGCCTCTCCGTTGACAGCGAAGGAACGCCGCTGTATGCCGACGGCAGCGACCTCGTTACCGTCGTTGCCGAAATCACCGACGACGAAGGCAACGTGAAGCACCTCAACAACGAAAAGATTGTCTTCACAATCGAAGGCGAAGGGCACATCATAGGCGACGCCAAAAGTTTCACCAATCCCGTCGACGTAAAATGGGGCTCGGCACCAGTAATCGTGCAAAGCACCACGAAACCCGGGACCATACGCATCCGCGCCAGCGTGTGCTGGAAAGGAAAACACACTCCGGCCGACGGATACATTGAAATACAGAGCCAGGCATCGCCATACCCCATGGTGGAATAGGCAAAACCCTCAGAAACCGTGTGGGAGGCAGGGGAATTTCACCATATACAGTGGGAACTTTTGCTCTAAGCGCTAGCGGAAAATTCTATGCGCAGAAAATTTTCACGCTTTGCGCACACAATTTTTCTTTTGTGCGCAAAGAATTTTAGCGTAATGCGCTTTCCGGCAATATGTATGCCGCCGAGTGCGTTGCAAATTTATCCTGCAAGAATTTTAGCCATATTTCAATCACGCGAAACAAGCTTTTGACTACCTTTGCCGCAAACACACGCATATGAATTCAGCAAAAAAATTACTATGCCTCATTGCAGCCGCAATTTCAATTTCATGCGGAGCACAAAACATCTCAGCGCTTTGGAAGAAAGTCGACGATGCCGTTGCGAAAGACCTGCCCAAGACAGCCATTGCCGAACTGCGCAACATCTACCGGCAAGCCTCGGCTTCGGGCAAAACCGGCGAAATGCTCAAGGCAGCGATATACACACATACTCTGCAAACCGAAATCTCGCCCGACAGCGCCTTCGCCACGCTAAGCCAGATTGACAGCATTGCCAGCCGTGAGCAGCGGCCCGCCGAACGCGCGTTGTGGCACTTGGTGGCAGCCCATGGCTACGCCGACAGTCAGGACGACAGGCAACAAAGCAAATGCATTGAACACATTGCCGAAGCCGTGAAAGACTTCAGCATCTTCGACAACCGCAAGGCAAGCGAATTCATGCCGCCCATAATCAAGGGGAAAGACAGCAAGTACTTCAAGGGCGACCTTCTCAATGTGGTTTGCCGCGACGCCGCTGACATCCTCGACAGAGTCTATTCGATGCGCGACAGCGCCGTGGCCATGCGTCGCAGCATCCGCCACCGCATCGCCGGCCACTATCGCCGCGCCGGCAACTACGATGCCACAATACTCTGCACGCTCGATTCGCTGGGCGACGAAAGCGGCAATTATTTCAGCGGCGAATACACCGACACGCTGAAAAGCAACTACACCACCGCCATCAGTCTCGCCCGCCAATATTCCTCAAGCCCTTGCGCCGTGGAAGCATTGATATACCTTTGCGACAGGATGAAAGAAGGGAAATGCGCCACCGAAGACCTGCGCTACAGCCTGGCCAAAAGCGGCATCGCGAAATACGCGTCGAATCCCCGCACGGCAGAACTGCGCAACATCATCAAGGAGATGAAAGCAAGGAGATGCGAAGCGCATTTCTCCACAAGCCTGGCCTACACGGGCGAGAGCATAAAAGGCAGCATAGACGTCGACAACATCGCAAACCCAGGCGTGCAACTCTTCCGCACACCCTACACTACTGCCGAAGTAAAGAAAGACCCCGCGCTGCTCCGAAAATTCAAGCCCGATGCAAAAAGCGCGCTTCAAGCCTATGCCAATACCGTCAAGCCCGCCAAAGAATACTTCCACTTCACCGACAGCTTCAGCTGCACGGCACCGGCTCAGCCCGGCATCTACATTGCGAGAATCAAAGGCGAGAACAATAGCGACAAATACCAAAGGCTATACGTCAGCAACCTGCGCACATTGTTTTACCAACTGCCCGAACGCCGCACGCGCATAGCCGTTGTTGACGCGCGCAGCGGCAAGCCCGTTGCCGGAGCCAAAGTCAACGAGTTCGTCTACGACAACGGCACATCGAAACTCAGCACCACCTACACCGCCGACAGCAAAGGCGAAGTAACGGTAGCCTACCGAAATTCCGCGACATACAATGCCGAATACGGCAACGACCGCTACTCGCCGTGCGCTTCGGTATTCGGTTCAGTCGGCAGCCCCGCCGCCGCAACCGCAAAGGAGCAATACCGGCTCTACACCGACCGCGGCGTATACCGCCCCGCGCAGAAAGTTTGCGTTGCCGGGATAGTGTTCACGCAGAAAGGCGATGAATTCAACACCGAATACGACAAAAAGATAAAAGTCACGCTCAGCGACAGCCGCGGAAAGACAATAGCCGAAAACGAAACGTCAAGCGACGAGTTCGGCGCTTTCGGCACCGAATTCACGCTGCCCGAAGCCACGCTTCCGGGCAATTTCCGCATCACAGCCAACAACCAAATTTCAACCAACATAAGAGTAGAGGAATACAAACGCCCCACGTTCGAAGTCAAAACCGACAAGCCCCGTGAGCGCTATGCCATAGGCGACACCGTAAGCATTGCCGGGCATGCCGTAGCCTATTCGGGCTCCGGGCTGCAGGGCGCGAAAGTAGTATATGAAGTAAACCGCCGCGCCTTCTGGTGGTTTCGCCGTGACGACTCGCGTAACGTAATCTTCCGCGACACCACCGCCACCGACGCCGACGGCAATTTCACGATGCGCATTCCCCTTACGGCCAGCGGCACCGACGACTACGCCCTTTGCCACTGCTCGCTGCTCTACACCGTAAAGGCTAGCGTAACTTCGGCATCGGGCGAAACGCAGGAAGCAGCCGAAAATATCCGCGCTGGAAAACGCGACATATTCATCGAATGCAATCTGCCGGCAAAAATCGACAAGGAAAATCTTCCCGAACCGGTATTCACGATGCACAATCTCTCGGGCAAGGATATCCAAGGCAAAGGCATTTGGGCGCTTTACCAAGGCAGCCGTTTGTGTCTTGAAGACACTTTCACGACAAACGCCCCCGTCGCGACAGACAAGCTGCGCGTCCTCCCGTCGGGCAGTTACACTCTGCACACGCGCCTTGCCGACGACAACGACCCCATTTACGACATAAACCGCAAGCTGCTGGTTTTTTCGGCCAGCGACACACGGCCGGCCGACAGCACCGAAGCGATACGCCTCAACTCCCCTACCGACGTCTTTGATGTCCAAGGCAAAGCATTCGTGCTGATAGGCTCGTCGCTCGACAAGGTTACGGCATTCTACGACATCACCGCCAACGGAAAACTAATTGAAAGCCGACAGATAGAACTGTCCGACAGCATACTGCGCCTAGCATACAATTACAAGGAAGAATACGGCGACGGCATCTCCGTAAACCTTGCTTTCATGAAAAACGGCAAACTCTACACCGAAAGGCTCAGCATCGCAAAGCCACGGCCCGACAAGCGCCTGCGCTACAAATGGACTTCGTTCCGCGACCGCCTGCACCCCGGACAAAGCGAGGAATGGCGTCTGCAGCTGCTCAATCCCGACGGCAGCGCGGCCCATGCTTCGGCAGTAGTTGCCGTATACGATGCCTCGCTCGACAAATTCGCCGACAACACATGGCATTCGGCGATATACATTCCGCGCCATATTCCCAGCGGTTCGTGGGGCACTTTCGCCCAAAAGCTTGCGCTATACAGCTATCAGTACAGCATAAACTATGAACACTGCGACAATCTCGATTTCGACAGTTTCAGCCATTCCATTGAAGCGTCGCGCTACGCGCTCGGGAAGAGTTCGCTGAAAGTAAACCGAGCCATGGTTCTGGATGCCGCACCGGCCCGGCAACTCAAGGCACGCACTTCGAATTTTGCTAAGCTCGAAGGCCAAATAGCGGGATTGCCCGTAGAAGAAACGGCAAGCCTTGCCGCCGCGCAGGCATCCGGCGACACCGGCACAGCCGGCGCCGAGACCGCAACGCCACTGCGCGAGAACTTTGCCGAAACGGCGTATTTCGCCCCCACCCTGCGTTCCGACTCCAACGGGCGCATCAGCATTGCGTTTACCGTGCCCGAAAGCCTGACGCGATGGAACGTAAAACTATTGGCACACACCAAAGCCATGAATATCGTTGAAGCCGACACCACGGCAACCGTCAGCAAAGAGTTTACGGTGCAGCCCAACCTGCCGCGCTTCGTGCGCACCGGCGACAACGCCACAGTAACCGCCACACTACGCAACCTCTCTGACAAACCGCTTGATGGGCGCGCCACGATGACCGTCAGCAACGCCGAGACGCTGGCCGAGATTTCACGCCAAAACTGCAAGTTCAGCATCGGTACCAACGGCGAAACCACTGTGTCGTTCACCTTCAAAGCCGACGAGTCGATAACTTCACCGCTGCTGGTATGCAGCATAACTGCCGACGCAGGCACATTCGCCGACGGCGAGCGGCATTATATTCCGCTCCTTTCAAATATGGTTGAAACGCTTTCGGCCGAGCCGTTCACGCTCCACGGCAGCGGCACCCACACCATAGCCATCGCCGACAGCATGACAAAAGGCAGAAATCTGACTGTGGAATACACCGCAAACCCCACATGGCTCGCGGTGCAGGCATTGCCGGCAATCGACAAACCGCGCTTCGAAGACGCGCTGTCGCTGACCGCCGCACTTTATGCATCGACCATCGAGCACGAAATCGTTTCGCAGTCGCCCGAAATACGCAAAGCCGCCGAGCGATGGAGCAACGAGAACGACAGTGTCTCACTGCTGTCAAATGCTTTGCAACGCAATCCCGACCTAAAGACAATGCTGCTCGACGAAACGCCGTGGACGGTGGAAGCTACGGGAGCCTCACGCCGCGAACTGGCCCAGGCTTTCGACGAAACGCTTTCGGGCATGAGGATGCGCAACCTTGCCGAGCGCATAAAACTGCTTCAGCTTGCCGACGGCGGATTCGGCTGGTTCCAAGGCATGCTTTCCAGCTACTACATCACTGCCGAAATCGCCACAATGCTCTTGCGCCTCAACGCCCTGACAAACAACAGCGACATGCAGCCCGCAATAAACAGGGCCACGGCATTCCTCGACAAATTGATGGCTGAAGTAATTGCCATAATGAAGAAAAGCGAGCGCAACGGCTACAAGCCCGACATAAGCTACATGCATCTGCAATACCTCAACGTAATGCGTCTGCAGACAGGCAAGCATTCGGCTACCGCTTCGGCAAACATCCGTTACCTGATGCCGCTGCTGCGCAAAAACTTCCCCGAGCTGAACATCAGCGACAAAGCTACAGCCGCGCTCGTGCTAAGCAATGCCGGCTACGACAAGGAAGCCGCCACTGCCATGCAGAGCATACTCGAGCACACCGTTTCGGACAAGGACAAAGGAATTTGGTTCGATTCCTACGAAGCGCCGACATTCTATCACTGCTACCGCATACCTACACAGGTTGCAGCGCTCGAAGCCGTGACTGCATTGAGGCCAGCCGACAAAGCCACACAAGACGGCATGCTCACATGGCTCATACAGTCGAAGCGCACGCAAAGCTGGGGCACTGTGCTCAACACCGTCGACGCAACCTATGCCCTGCTTACAGCCGCAAGGCGCGACTCCACGCTGCTGCATTTTACCACAACAATGCCGCAGTCCATGACGCTAACTTTGGGAAGCGGCGCCGCCTACGACCTTCTGCCGAAAGCTACAACCAGCGATGCGGAAACCACAGGATACATGCGCGCCGACATTTCCGATGCTGAAGCCCCGGCAGCGCATGCGCTCAACATCACCCGAAACGACGGCGGCATATCGTGGGGCGCCATCTACAGCCGCGGGCTTATGCCTGCCGCAGAGGTTGAAAGCGGCGGAAAGGAACTCACGCTGCAGCGCGAATACCGCGTAGTGAGAAACGGCAAAGAGATTCCGCTGGCATCGGCACGCGACATCGGCATCGGCGAACTTGTCAGGGTGCGCTACACCATCAACTCTTCGCGCGACTACGACTATGTAAGCCTTTGCGACCCCAAGCCTGCCTGCTTCGAGCCCGTAAGCCAGACTTCGGGCTACCGCTGCATTGGCGGAGAATGGGTTTACTTGGCCGCGAGAGACGCTTCGCAATGCATTTTCCTCGAAAAGCTGGAAAAGGGCAAACACGTGCTTACGCTCGATTTCCGCACTGACCGTGCCGGCTCCTACCTCGCAGCCCCCGCAACGGTACAGTGCCTCTATTCCCCCGAATTCACCGGGCGCACAAAAGCCGCAACGATAACCGTAAACTGCGAAAAATGAAAAATCCGCTCACCTTTGCCGTGCTTGTGCCTATGCTGGCATGCAGCGCGGGACTTTACGCCCAAAGCGCCGACCTTCTGAAGCAGCAAAGCATGAAACGCTGGAACATCGCCCCCGCCAACTACAGCGGCATAACGCACATCGAGGGCAATTCATATGCCGTGGTAAGCGACAAGGAAATCCACAGCGGCTTCTACATCTTCAACATTGACATCGACACTGCAAGCGGGCGCATCGGAAACGTAACGCGAAGCCAACTGCAGACTTCAGCCAGCGATGCCATAGGGAGAGACGAAGAAGGAATCTGTTTCCTGCCCTCAGCCAACACGGTGTTTATAAGCGCGGAAGACGACCAGCGCATCATTGAATATTCTCTCGATGGAAAGCCTACGGGCCGCGAACTGCAAGTGCCCGCGATGTTTGCGCCCGACAGCATACACGCCAACTTCGGCTTCGAATCGCTATGCCGCAGCGAGGTGCGCTCACGCTTCTACACCACCACCGAGCGCCCGCTGAAACGCGACGGCGCAAACGGCCGGAATGCAGTACGCATTCTGGAATTCAAAGACAGCCTCTCGCCTACGGCGCAATATGCCTATGCCCTTGAGCAGCCTTCCCTGCCTACCGACGCCAAATACTACGCCCACGGCATTTCCGAGATAGCCGCTATGCCCGATGGCCGGCTCGTTGTCATGGAACGCG
>CAVFSQ010000035.1:0-1161 GCA_963625145.1 Bacteroidaceae bacterium
GCCGAAGAATTGGCACAATGCGGTGAGCGACATGCGGGTGGCGTTGGCCTTCCCGTCGGTAGAATAACCGGCTATGTGGGGCGTGGCTATGGCGGCGCGGTAAAGCAAATGGCGGTTTATGCGCGGCTCATTCTCCCATGTGTCGACCACGGCGGCGCGCGTTGTACCGCCGTCAAGCGATTTCACCCATGCTGCGTTGTCCACGACCTCGCCGCGGCTTGCGTTTACCACCACGGGGGTCTTCTGCAAATTGGCGAAGAACCCTTCGTCGGCAATGTGGTACGTAGGATATTTACCGCTGCGCGTAAGCGGCACATGAAACGTTATGACATCGCACCGGCGACGTATTTCGTCAAGCAACACAAAACCTTTCTCTCCGGCATCCCCGCGCGGCGGGTCGTTGAGCAACGCCAGGCATCCCAAACGGCGGCAGGCAAGCGCTACTTCCCGGCCCACATGACCTACGCCCACAATCCCCACGGTGCAATGCCCAAGGTCAATGATTCCCCGGCGCGCCAAGACTATCATGCAGCATTCAAAATACTGCCCCACCGACGCGGCATTGCATCCGGGGCAATTGGTCCACGCTATACCGGCCTCGCGAAGGTAACCGGTGTCGATATGGTCGAAGCCTATCGTTGCCGTAACTATAAACTTCACCGCACTTCCTTCGAAAAGCGCGGCATCGCAGCGCGTACGCGTCCTGACCATAAGCGCATCGGCATCCCTGACATCGGCTGCCGATATTTCGCTGCCTGGAAGATACACCGTTTCGAAACCAAGCGATTCGGGTATGCCACGTACAAACGGTATCTTGTTGTCGATAACTATTTTCATCGTTGCAATCGCAATAGGCGCCCTACGCCCGCAGAGCGCATTGCCGTATTTTTACAAAAATAGTAGTTTTGGTTTATATAACTCTGAGCCAGCGCACATATTTAATATTTTATTGCTATTTTCGTGGTCGAAATATATATTTACGATCCATATTGCCATGAACTATTCATCTTTTTTAGGCACAAAAGCACTACACAGACTAATAATGTTGACTACAGCGCTACTATGTTGCGCCAAAGTTCCGGCACTCAACATTGAAAGCATGCGCTGCGAATATCAGGAAAGCCCGATTTCCATCGACTGCCGTTCGCCGCGCTTTACATG
>CAVFSQ010000035.1:1236-9426 GCA_963625145.1 Bacteroidaceae bacterium
ACGCTACCGGCTGCTGGTAGCCTCGGACAAAGTGCTGCTCGGCAAGCAGGCAAATACAGGCAAAGGCTTTGCGTGGGCGTCGAACATTGCAGAAAGCGAGAATGCCTTTGCTAAATACACGGGGCCAAAGCTGGAGCCGCTAAAACGCTACTTTTGGAAAGTGGAAGTCTACGACAGCCACGGGAAAAAGTACACTTCTCCGGCGGCATGGTTTGAAACGGCAATGACCGACGGGAGTGCATGGCAGGCGAAATGGATAAGCGACGGCAACGACAAGGACTATGAGCTGGCCCCGATGCTGCGCAAAAGTTTCGAAACAGGCGGCAAAAGAATCCTCACAGCGCGCCTTTACCTCAGCGCTGCAGCCTATGCCCATGTCACCATCAACGGCAAGGAAGCTACCGGCACCATGCTCAACCCCGGATATACCGCCTACGACAAGCGCAACCTCTACAGCGTAAGCAACGTAACCAAGCTTGTTCGCAACGGCGACAACGTCATTGCTGCCGTGCTTGGCAACGGATTCTACAACGTCATAACTCCCGTGGCAACATGGAAATTCGAAAAAGCCCGCTGGCGCAACAGGGCGCGAATGATTTGCCAACTGCGCATAACCTACACCGACGGCACGGTGCAGCAGGTATGTTCGGACGGAAGCTGGAAAACCTCAACCGGACCGTGGCTCAGCAACAACATCTATTGCGGCGACATATACGACTCGAACCTTGAAATTCCCGGATGGGACTTGCCCGGTTTCGACGACTCGGCATGGGAAAGCGCAAAAACCGTTGACGCCCCTTCACCCCAGCTCGTGGCACAGAACATGCCGCCAATACGCGTTGAGGAGCAAATGTCCGCCACATGGATGAAAGCCTTCGGCGACACTGCCTATGTATTTGCCTTCGCGCATAACATGTCGGGACTTTGCAGCCTGCAAATCAAAGGCGAAAAAGGCACAAAAGTAACGCTGAAGCACGCCGAGCTGCTTAAGTCCGACAGCAGTCTGCAGATGCGCAACATCGACATATACCACAACTATCTGCCCGGATTCGAATTCCAGACCGACACTTACATACTCAACGGCGAAGAACAGACATTCAACCCACTGTTCTCGTACCACGGCTTCCAATATGTGGAAGTCAAGGCCGACCGGCCCATAACACTCACGAAAGAAAGCCTCACTGCCAGCTTCTTCCACACCGACGTGAAACCCGTAGGCGGATACACAAGCGCCAACGACATGCACCGCTTGCTGGGAGAAGCCTGCCTGCGCTCATACCTGTGCAATCTAATGGGCATTCCCACCGACTGCCCGCAACGCGAAAAGAACGGATGGGAAGCCGATGCATTCATAAGCATCGACCTCGGGCTTATGAACTTCGACGGCATAAACTTCTACGAGAAATGGCTCGATGACTTCGTCGACAACATCAACAGCGAAGGAAGGCTTTCGGGCATTATTCCCACCGACTTGTGGGGCTATGACGACTGGATAGGTCCCGTTTGGGATGCTGCCGCATTCATAATCCCCATGACGCTTTACAACTACTACGGCGACCAGCGCGCCATAGAAAAGATGTGGCCCGTATGCGAGCGCTACCTCGAATACCTTGCCACCAGGGAAAATGACGAGCACACCGTAACCTACGGTATAGGCGACTGGGTGTTCTACAAAACGCAGACTCCAACCGACTACACTTCAACCTGCTTCTACTGGCTCGACAACGAATACATGGCCCGTTTTGCGCGCATCATAGGTAAAGACGGCAGCCGGTATGCCGCAAAGGCCGAATATCTGCTCAGTCTGATCAATTCCAAGTATCTCGACCGCGGGAAGGCGCTTTACGCCAACGGCTCGCAGGCGGCACAAAGCGTTGCGCTCTATCTGGGCATAGTGCCCGCCGAACTGAAGCAGGCCGTTGCCGACAACCTAAGCCGCATGATTGCTGACAACGGCAACTATCTCGACTGCGGAATGCTGGGCAGCAAAACCACACTGCGCGTACTGACAAGCAATGGGCATGCCGACCAGGCCTACGAAATATCGTGCAAAGACAAAGAGCCCGCATGGGGCAACTGGATAAAGCGCGGCTACAACACCTTGCCCGAACGTTGGGTGCTGGCCGACGATTTCCGCGACTCGTCGCTCAACCACGTGTTCCTCGGCGACATTTTTGCTTGGATGGAAAACGCCATAGCGGGAATCAACTACGACACATCGGCGCCAGGCTTCAAGAAAATACTTGTCACGCCCCATTGCGTGAAAGGGCTTGACTATGCGAGCGGCCACTACGACTCGGCGGCAGGCACCGTGAAGTCATCGTGGAAACGGCAGAACGGCAAAATAATGCTCAAAGTAACCATTCCCGTAAACTCCACTGCAAAAGTCGTGGCCAACGGCAAGGAATTCAGTATCGGCGCCGGCGAACACACTTTCTCTTTCCCCGACAACAACTACAACTAAAACAAGATGAAGACCAAAATCATTCTTGCGCTTTTTGCGCTGCTGGCAAGCACCGCCAGCATTTCAGCCACCGACGAAGTGGCCGTAAGCCTTGACGGCAACGACTGGAAACTTTCGTACTGGGAGCAGCCGGCCATTGCCGTAACCTCGCCCGACGCCATGAACCGCATGAGCGTGAAAACCATTTCGGCCACAGTGCCCGGAAACGTTGAAATAGACCTTCAGAAGGCCGGAATCATCAACGACCCAATGGTGGGCAACGGCACCGACGAACTGCGCCAGTGGGAAGGCACACAATGGTGCTACACCAAGACGTTCACCGCTCCGAAACTCGAAGGCAACAACCGCTACGAACTGCACTTCGGGGGCATTGACTGCTTTGCCGACATCTGGCTCAACGGCAAGTACGTGGGTTCGGCCGAAAACATGCTCATCGAGCACGGCTTCGACGTTACCGACTACATCAACCAAAATGCCGAAAACACGTTGCAGGTAATAATACGCTCTGCAGTGATTGAAGGGCAGAAGCATCTCATAGGGCAGTTCTCCATGGCGCAGTTTGCCTGCGACGAAAGCGTATGGTCGCGCAAGGCGCCCCACATGTACGGCTGGGACATAATGCCGCGCCTGGTGAGCGCCGGACTGTGGAAAAGCGTTGAACTGCGCACAATAAAGCCGGCGCGCATACGCGACGTGAACTACGTGACCATCAACGTCGACCCGTCGGGACCGAGAGCATGGATGCATGCCGACGTGCAGGTTTCGCTGCCGTTCAAAAAACTTGAAAAAGCCAACGTGAAGGTCACACTCTCGCGTAAAGGCAAGGTGGTATACAACGCGCAAACCAGGATGTGGAGCCCCACGTTCAGATTCGGCATATACCTTGACAATGTTGACTTGTGGTGGCCGCGCGGATACGGCGAACCCGCACTCTACGACGCCTGCGTGCAGATTATCGACGAAGACGGCACTGTGCTCGACACCGATAGGCGCAAAATAGGCTTCCGCACCGTAAGGCTCAACATGGACCCCGTGAACAATCTGCCCGAAAAGCGGGGCGACTTCTCATTCTACGTCAACGGCGAGCGCATATTCATACACGGCACCAACTGGGTGCCCGTTGACGGGCTACACAGCCGCGACATGCAGCACTACAAGAAGATGATCGACATGACAACCGACCTCAACTGCAACATGATACGTTGCTGGGGCGGAAACGTGTATGAAGACGACAGCCTATTCAACCTGTGCGACGAAAACGGCATTCTCGTTTGGCAGGATTTCGCAATGGCATGCTCGTTCTATCCGCAAAGTTCGGAGTGGACACAGCAGTTGGAGAAAGAAGTGAAACAGGTGGTATTACGGCTGCGCAACCATCCTAGCCTTGCACTGTGGGCCGGAAACAATGAAGACGACGGCGTGTACCGCCAGCTCCGCCAATTCGGGTGGGACCCCAACAAGGACGTTGTTTCGCGCAAGGTAATTCCGCAGGTGCTCTATGAATTCGACGTCACACGCCCCTATATACCCAGTTCGCCGTATTTCACCGAAGAGGTAGTGAAACGCGGAGCCAGCGACGACGATCTGCCCGAAAACCACATTTGGGGACCGCGCGGATACTACAAGGACGCTTTCTACAAAAACCAGAAATGCACTTTCGTAAGCGAGCAGGGATACCACGGCTGCCCCAATGTCGAGAGCATAAAGAAGATGATGGACAAGGACTGCGTATACCCGTGGAAAGAAGGCCTGAACTGGAACGACCAGTGGCTCACAAAATCGGTGCGCCGCTACCAGACCCTCGGGCAGACCAACGAGCGCAACGACTTGATGATAAACCAGGTGAAGTTCATGTTTGGCGACCTGCCCTCGAAGCTTGAGGAATTCGCGTTTGCTTCGCAGGCGGTGCAGGCCGAAGCCATGAAATTCTTCATAGAGATGTACCGCGGACAGAAATGGGACCGCACGGGAATACTATGGTGGAACCTGCGCGACGGATGGCCCGTAATCAGCGATGCAATAGTTGACTACTACTACTCGAAGAAACTGGCATACGACTTCATACGCAACGTACAGACCGATGTATGCGTGCTGATAAACGACAATGACGACGGCCAGGGCCACCCGCTGATGGTAACCAACGACACACGCGAAGCCCACAAAGGCACTGTGAAGATAACCGACGTTGAGAGCGGGCGGGAAATCTACAGCGGCAACTTCGAGGTTGAGCGCAACGGCATAACGCGCATTGCAACACTGCCCGAAATCGAAGGGCAAGGCATAGCGCTCATCACCTACACAGTCGACGGCGGAAAGCCCCAAAGCAACCACTACCTCTACGGCAAGGCTCCGTACAAACTCGACGACTACAAGAAGTGGCTGAAGAAAACCAAGATGTTCAACTTGGCTGCATACTGATAAATCGCATCAACAGAAAAAATCCGCAATGCCCGGTTCGGTAGGTATTGCGGATTTTTTTTGTCAAAAGGCTTTAGCCAAAAGCCGGTTGCAGTCTAAGCGGAACCAAAGCGGCGAACAAGACAACTGCGCGACGGCAGGCCAAGACGGGAAAAGCCGCGGCAAAGCGAACTCACTGCCTTGCTAGAATTCTTCCATATCGCGGTCGAGGCGTCCGCGCCATAGATACTTGCGCGTTTCGTGCACTATGATGCCATTGAGCAGAAGCAGCGAGATAAGGTTGGGAATGGCCATAAGGGCGTTCATGCAGTCGGCCAGGTTCCACACGATGGAAAGGTTTACCACGCTGCCCACAAACACGGTGCAGATGTAAACTATGCGGTAGGCCAGCATCCATTTCCTTCCCTTAAGGTATTCCACAGCCCGCTCGCCGTAATAGCTCCAGCCTACAGTAGTGCTGAAAGCGAAGGTGAACAGGCCGATGGCAAGCATGGGCATTCCCACAACGGGAATCTTGCTGAAGGCATCACGCGTCAGGGTAGCGCCATTGCTGAAATCAATGTCGGGATAGGCAAGTATGCTGCTCACCACCACAATTCCCGTAAGGGCACAGATAACTACCGTGTCCCAAAACGTGCCAGTAGACGAAACGAGAGCCTGGCGGACAGGATTGCGCGTCTGGGCGGCAGCCGCCACGATGGGCGCCGAGCCAAGTCCCGACTCGTTGGAGAACAAACCGCGGGCAATGCCGTAGCGGGCCGCAAGCATCACGCTTGCCCCAATGAAACCGCCGCCGGCAGCCTCGGGACGGAAAGCCGACTCGCAGATGAGGCACAGGGCCGGCCACACATAGTGGCTATTGATGACCAGAAGTATTACGCATCCCACAACATAGAACAGCGCCATGAACGGCACGAGCATGCCGCACACACGGGATATGCTTTTCACGCCTCCAACCACCACTGCAGCCACCAGCGCCGTGACCACGACGCCCGACACCCACGGCGAGATGCCGTAGCCGCCTGCCGCGAGAGTGGAAATGGCATTGGCCTGCACCGTACTGCCGATGCCGAAAGCCGCAAAGGCAGTAAAGACTGAAAAAAGCACGCCGAGCCATTTGCAGCCGAGCCCGCGTTCAAGCGCATACATGGGCCCGCCCAACATACGGCCGTCGGGAGTCTTCACACGGTATTTTATAGCCAGCAGACCCTCGGCATACTTGGTGGCTATGCCGAACACGCCGGTGAGCCAGCACCACAACACGGCGCCGGGCCCGCCAAGGGCAATGGCAGTGGCCACACCTATGATATTGCCGGTACCTATAGTAGCTGCTAGGGCCGTAGCCAGCGAGCCGAACTGCGATACGTCGCCGGCCGCGCCAGGGTCGCGCTGAACTGAAAGTTTTATTGCGGTAAAAATCCTAAGCTGCGGAAAACGCAGACGGATGGTCAAGAAGATGTGAGTGCCCAGCAAGAGAATTATCATCGGCCAGCCCCACAACAAAGAACTCACATTGCTTACAAGAGTTTCTATCGTTTCCATGTTTGCCTATACATTTAAATGCAAAAATACAATATTCCGTATTAACAGTGTACACAACGACACTTTATGCGCATTATAACAGCAAAGCGGGAATAGGCCACAACCTAAACGGCATAGGCGAACAACGCTGATATAAGAGAATTTTTCCGCTATGCGCATAGCGGAAAAATTATAAGCCTTACTTTTTTAATTATATGCCTTATAATTAAAACGGCAAAGCACATAGTTGACAACAAAAAAGTGCGGCGAAATTCATCGCCGCACCTATTTCATGAGCCGCAGAGTCTGCGGCATGTAGTTACCATTTTACTTGTCCTCGGGAAGGGGAAGATACCAGCGTGTACCGCCTACGAGACGATTGTAGAGGGTAACGTCGTAGCCCTTGCGGGGAGCATAACCGCGCGAAGCAATCTTCTTGGCAAGCCATGTGTTGTCGATAGAGCCGTTGCCCTTGTGGTTTGCAAAGCGGAGAAGGTCGTAGTAGCGGTTGCCTTCAAATGCTGTTTCGAGAGCAAGCTCGTCGATGATAAGGTCTTCAACAGCTTCGATAACTTCGCTCTTGGTGATTGTGCCTGCAGCAACAGCGTTGTCGATGCCAACCTTGTTGAGGCTGTCGCTAAGCTGCTTTTCCCATTCTTCGTTCTGTCCTTCGGCATCAGCACGTGCAGCGGCAATCTTCTGAGCTACGCAGAGGTCGTAGGTAAAGAGAGTGTCGCGGTAGCCGCGTGTCTCGCCACATCCATGGCCATGGATACCAATTACGCCGTCAGCAGTGAAGTTGAACTTGCTGTCGGTGAAGTCAAGATAAATCTTTTGAGCACCATTTACCATTTCGTTGAGCGAAATGTAATATGCACCGCCGGCAGTAGCTTCGGGAGCAGAAATATAGGGGACATCCTTGATGGTGTCGATGCTGATGGTATCGATCTTGATATTGTCAATATCGGTGCTGTCGATAACAGTCTTGATGTCCACGCTGTCCTTATAGCGGAGTGTGGGGAAGTTGTCGGATGCAATGCCTTCCTTGAGGAAAGCGAAAGCATGCTGCGGGAATCCTGCGCGGTTGATGGCCTCGGCATAACGCAACGTTACAAGCGACTTGCGGTAAACCTGCACTGCATAGTACGATTCATAGCCCGATGCATAAGTTCTGCGGTTGCTGTAGTTGTAGTTAAGACCGCGGAGGGGAGTACGCTTGGCAATGAAGCGGAATTCTTCGCCGTCGATTCGTGTGAGGGGAGCAGAGCCGTAGATACGCGCGTCACCTACATCGAAGAATTCCTGAAGATCAACACCGCCCGAAGTGGTATAGTTGCAGTAAACCTGGTTTTCGTTGAGGTCGATGTAATTCTGCGAAGGCTGCAATTGACGGTATTCCTCGTTAGCGGAAACGCTGATGCTACCGCTGGAATTGGAACCGCTGGAAGAAGTCTTAAAACCGTAGATATTCTGAATCTGAGTGAGAACTTCACCCTGTGACTTGGAAGAAGCACTGGGAATCAGAGTAACAAGGTCGTTTGAAGTACCTCTGGAATATTCTGAGAAAATACTCGTCCAACCACTGGTTTGAGGTACATAACGCTTGCCTTCCTGCGTGATGTTCTCATTGAAAGTCATCTTGCCGCTGGAAGAGTTTGCACTTCCCTCGTAATCAAGGCGCATGAATTTATAGAACATTTCGGCAGCCTTGTCGTAGTTGTTCTGCATGAGATAAATGTCGGCAGTTACGAGAGGCACCGAGAAGAAGCATGATACCGACGGAATAC
>CAVFSQ010000035.1:9436-10453 GCA_963625145.1 Bacteroidaceae bacterium
AGCCATAGTTGGGATACCCATGCTCGAGCTGCAGTTCGTATGCGCGGTCGAGACCTGCTTCAATCAGGAGGTCGGCAATGTTGTCCTTGTTGATTACCTTTCCGCTCTTGATCACAGCCTGGCCGTCGGAAGTGCTTTCAACAGGATCGGTGAAGAAAGGCACCGAGCCGTAGTTGTTCACCAGCTGGAGATAAGTCCATGCACGCACGGCCTGAACCTGAGCCCACTCCTTCTGCAAATATTTCACGTTGTCCTTGACTTCGGCAGTGTCGGCATTGTTAAGGTAGAAGTTGCACTGGTTGATAACGTTGTAGTAGTCGGCACAGCGAAGGAATCCGTTGTCGCCATCGCGTACATCGTCGAAGTTGAGCACATGGCTCACGCTGTCACTGGTGTAAGTGGTGGAGGCCACAAGGTCTCCACGCGCTTCACCAAGGATAACGTTACGTTCTGCTATCTTCTGCACGCTCTGGAGGATTCCCAAATACGAGTAGATAGAGTCTTGCGCATTGGTCTCGACATATCTCTCAAGATCGGGAGTGAGCATATCGGAGCATGAGGTGGAAACAACCATCGTGCCCGAAAGCAGAAGCAATAAACTGAATATAGATTTCTTTTTCATTGTTCCTGATTTTTTACAAGTTGAATGTTACACCGAAGTTGCAGTTGAAGCTCTGGGGCAGGTAGCCTGCATCGATACCCTGATAGAGTACGGAGTTGCCGCAGGAAACTTCGGGATCAGAACCTTTGTACTTAGTGATAGTAAAGATGTTGTTGCATTCGCCAAACACCGTGATACCCTGCAACCAGCTCAGTGAGAGCGGCAACTGGTAAGTGAGGCGCACTTTCTTGAGCTTGAGGTAAGAGCCGTTGTCAATCCAGCGGTCGGAGAAACGTTCGTTGTTAACCCACTCGTCGGTATTGGTTGTGCTCATCACGCGGGGGATATCGGTCTTCTGGCCATTGTAGCGCCAACGGTTAACCATAGCAGAAGTCTGGTTCCAAACGGTGCTGCCC
>CAVFSQ010000036.1:0-10208 GCA_963625145.1 Bacteroidaceae bacterium
GTTTTGCAACCGGAAAGTGTCGGGTTTCCGCTGACTTCCGCATGCCCAGAAAAAGCAAAATGCGCTTTTTTTATCCGTAATTCAAGAAATCGGGCAAAGCTTTGGGCATTTATTGCTAAATTTGCTCTCAAATATTTGCACGAAAAGACAATGAAAAAGAATATTTTCCGCGGCATGGGCATAGCGTTGGTAACTCCTTTCAACGCCGACGGCTCAATAGACTTCCCCGCACTCGAAAAACTTATAGAGCGACAAATTGGCGAAGGTGCCGATTTTTTCTGCATCCTCGGCAGCACTAGCGAAGTGCCCTGCATTACGCCCGACGAGGCTGAGCAGATAAAACGCACCGCCGTCAAGGTTGTAAACCGCCGCGTACCTCTGCTGCTCGGACTTAGCGACAATTGCACTGCAAGGCTTGTGCAAACGGTCAAGACCACAGACCTCGACGGGTTCGACGGCATTCTTTCGGCAGCGCCGTCGTACAACAAACCGTCGCAGGAAGGCATCTACCGGCATTTCGCCGCCCTTGCCCAGGCATCGCCCCTCCCGATAGTGCTCTACAACATCCCCGGACGCACCGGAGTGAACATCACTGCCGAAACGACTCTTCGCCTCGCACGCGAATTCAGCAATATCACTGCCATCAAGGAAGCGTCGGGAAATATAACCCAAATCGGGGATATCATACAGGCAAAGCCCGACGGTTTCGACGTAATCAGCGGCGACGACGCCATAACCTACGAACTGCTCTCACTGGGAGCCATGGGAGTGATTTCGGTTATCGGCAATGCGCTCACCAGGCAATTCTCTGCTATGGCGCACAGCCAGCTGGAAGGAAAGACCGAAGATGCACGCGAAATCCACCGCAGCCTGAACAACATGTACAAGCTGATGTCGGTAGACGGAAACCCGTCGGGCATAAAAGCCCTGCTTTCACTTCAAGGCCGTATAGGCGACACGCTGCGCCTTCCGCTCGTACCGGCAACACAGCAGACTCACCAGCAACTGAGCGAAGAACTGTCATTGCTACGCATGCAATAAAGCCCAAGAATAAAAAAACAACCAAAGAACAGACTTATGGAAAGGACTAAGTTCATTAAACTGGCAAACTGTCTGTTTGCAGCCTTTGCCGCAATAGCCACAATTTTACCGCAAGCCGCTTCGGCCGACGACGAAAAAGTAAAAATCGGCAAATACTACTACTGGCTCGATACAGAGAACCAGACTGCCGAACTTGCACCCACAGAAGAAACCGACGACTATGCGTCGGGCAACCTCACAATTCCGTCAACAGTGAAAGACGGCGAGACCTCATACCGTGTAACCCGCATCGGCGACTATGCCTTTTCGTTCTGCACATCGCTTACCAAAGTCACCATTCCCACGACCATAACCAGCATCGGCGCAGGGGCGTTCCAAGGATGCAGCAAGCTTGCTACCGTGGTTTTCCAGGTGTCGAGAGTTGAAGAGATAGGCGATGCGGCATTTGAAGGATGCTCTTCGCTCAGTTCCATTTCAATTCCGTCGTCGGTAAAGAAAATCGGTGCCTGGGCTTTTGCCAGCTGTACATCGCTCAAAGCTGCCGCCCTGCACGGCGGGATAAAATCAGTAGGAAAGAACGCCTACATGCACTGCACGTCGCTCACCACAGCTACGTTTGCATGCAAGCTCGACGCCGTGCCCGACGGCATGTTCGACCACTGCACCTCGCTCACACGCTTTGCCATGCCCGATTCCGTGGCCAAGAACCTTAAAAGCATCGGTGTGGCATCGTTCTACGACTGCCCCAAACTCACTTCCATAGAGATGGGCGACTCGCTTGTAAGAGTGGAAGCCTGCAGTTTTATGAGTTGCACCGGCCTGGGCGCCGTGACGCTGCCTGCAACCGTGAACTTCATAGGCCACGATGCCTTTACCGCCTGCCAGAAAATGACCGCAATCAATATTCCCGACGGAGTGGACTCCATAGGCGACCATGCCTTCAAGGATGCCTCCGCGCTCAAAAGCATAACGATGAGCGACTCCGTAAAATATCTCGGAGAGCAGGCATTCGCCTACTGCACGAACCTTGAAAGCGCCACATTGTCGAACCAGATAAAGGAAATCGGCTTCAAGACATTCGCCGGCTGCACAAATCTGACTTGCGTAAAGATGGCCGACGACATAACAAGCATCGGCGACTCGGCCTTCCAGGGCACAAAGTGCATCGATTCGCTTTTCCTGCCAAAACTTACAAGCATCGGCGACTATGCGTTTGCCGACTGCGGCACAATAAGCTATGCCTATCTCCCCGAAAGCATAACCTCGTTCGGCGAAGGCGTTTTCAGTGCCGACACGGTGCGCTGCATCTACGCCGGCTGGGACGAAGGGCCGAAACTCTCATCGCGCGTCTATGCCAGCTGCGACACTCTTTACGTGCCTGACGGCAAGTACATATTCTACTACAAGCGCACGGGATGGAACCGCACTTCCGGTACCAAACTGTTCAAGACCTACAACAAGGCTACTGTAGGCATTGAGGAAGTCAATGCCACCCACTGCGACGACGATGCCTACTACACCGTCGACGGCATTAAGGTGCTTGAGCCCGAAAAGGGAAGAATATACATTCACGGCGGACGAAAAATCATAGCAAGATGATGAAGCGCATCCGTTTCCAGGCATTAGCCTGCGCCCTGCTGCTTGTTTCCACCGGAGCGCACGCCGACAAACGTGGCGAAAAGCCCGTATACCGCAATCCCATAGTTGCCAAATCTGTGCCCGACCCTACCGTAATGAAAGACAAGGACGGATATTTCTACATGTACGGCACCGAAGACATACACAACATGCCTATATACCGCTCGCGCAACCTCGTTGACTGGACTTTCGTTGGCACGGCATTCAGCGAAGATGCCCGTCCCAGCACCGTCAAGCCCCGCGGAGAGGGCAAGATGTGGGCGCCCGACATCAACTATATCAACGGCAAATACGTGCTCTACTACACCATAGGACTATGGGGACGCGAATGGGAAAGCGGAATAGGCGTTGCCACTGCCGAACATCCCGAAGGCCCGTTCACCGACCACGGCCAGCTCATCGATTCGCGCAAAATAGGAGTACAGAATTCCATCGACCAGTTCTTTATCCGCGACAAGGGCAAAAACTACCTGGTGTGGGGCTCGTTCCACGGAATCTATATCATACAGCTCACCGATGACGGGCTGCACATTATGCCAGGCACCCAAAAGCAGCAGATAATCGGCCGGCAATCAGAGGCTTCATATATCTACAAGCACAAGGGATATTACTACTACTTCGGTTCGGCAGGCTCCTGCTGCGAAGGAGCCGACAGCCGTTACCATGTAATCTACGGCCGTTCGAAAAGCCTTTTCGGCCCTTACGTCACAAAAAGCGGGGAACGCCTGCTCGACGGCAAGTACGACACACTGATACACGGCAATGAATTTGTTGCCGGGCCGGGCCACAATGCCGAGTTCGTGGAAGACGACAAGAAGAGCACGTGGATAATCTACCACGGCTACGTGCGCAAGGAAGCCGACAAGGGGCGTCAAGTGTTCATGTCGCAGGTAAAGTGGAAAGACGGATGGCCATACGTAGACGGCGACTCGCCATGCAAAGAGGCTACGGCCCCATTCTTCAAGAAGAAATGACAACAATCAAATCAAAGAACTTCCAAAAACCTCATAAAATGAAAAAGACAATTCTGGCTATAGCTGCAATTCTGATTGGAACAGGCTTGCATGCCGACGACAGCGCAAAGCGTCTTACTTTCACCAACCCCATCATAAAACAGTCGATTCCCGACCCCACGGTTATGCGCGCCCCGGACGGATATTTCTACCTCTACGGCACCGAAGACACCCACAACATGCCCATCTACCGTTCGCGCAACCTCATCGACTGGACATTCGTGGGCACAGCCTTTACCGAAGCAACCCGCCCGCGCACCGTCAATCCCTACGTGAGCTACAAGAATTCGAGCGGCAGCACTGTAAGCGCCATGATATGGGCGCCCGACATCAACTACATCAACGGGCAATATGTGCTCTACTACTCAATAGGAGTATGGGGCATTGAAAACAAGAGCGGCGTTGGCGTTGCCACATCCGAGCGTCCCGAAGGCCCGTTCGTCGACCGCGGTGCCATGTTCACAAGCGAAACCATAGGAGTAAACAATTCCATCGACCAGTTCTACATTCAGGAAGACGGCAAGAACTATATGGTGTGGGGATCGTTCCGCGGAATTTACATCGTGCAGCTCACCGACGACGGACTGCGCGTAATGCCGGGTGCCAGCCCCCAAAGAATTGCAGGCACACTAACCGAAGGTTCATACATCTACAAGAAAGACGGATACTACTACCTCTTCGGCTCAGCAGGTTCATGCTGCAACGGTGCCAGCAGTACATACCGCGTGGTCTATGCCCGCTCCACAAGCCTTTTCGGCCCTTATGTTGACAAATCGGGCAGCAAAATGCTCGACAACAATGCAGAAGTGCTGGTTAAAGGCGACAGTTACGTGGCCGGGCCCGGACACAACGCTGAATTCGTGGAAGACGACAAAGGCCAGACCTGGATGATTTACCACGGATACCTCAAGGAGGAAGCCGACAAAGGACGCTGCGTGTTCCTCAGCCAGGTGAAATGGAAAGACGGATGGCCTTATATTGAAAACGGCGTTGTGGCAGAGACTTCCGATGCGCCCTATTTCAACGAATAAACCTTTGCAGGTCAAAAACAAGTAAAAATCCTAACTAAAAGATGAAGAATATCGCCATTTTCGCATCAGGCGAAGGCACAAATGCCGAAAATCTGATAAAATGCTTTTCCGACAGCAAAACCGTTAAAGTTGCCGTTGTAGTCTACAACCGCAAGGAAGCAGGAGTGCGCGCACGTGCCGAAAAATATGGTGTTCCTACAGAATATCTGCCCAAAAGCCAGTTTGGCGACAAAGAGAATGTGCTGGGAATGCTCTCACGCTACGGAGTAGATGCCATAGTCCTTTCCGGTTTCCTGCTGCTCGTGCCCGACTTCCTTCTCAAAGCCTACCCCAACGGCATCATCAACATCCATCCGTCGCTTCTCCCGCTTCATGGCGGAAAAGGTATGCACGGACTTCACGTGCACGAAGACGTACTGGCATGCGGCGACACAGAAAGCGGGATTACGATTCATGTATGCGATGCAAACCTCGACAAGGGGGTAACCCTGTTTCAGGCAAAATGCCCTGTGGAGCGCTACGACACGCCCGAGACTCTCGCCGCCCGCATCCACAAGCTTGAATACGCATTTTTCCCCGAAGTAGTGGAAAGGTTCTGCACCGGAGGATACGACTATATGTTCGAATAATTCGAATAAAGAGTTTTAGTCATGAACAAGGTATTGAGAAAAGCATTCGCCCTGCTGACAATGCTCGTTGCCATGTGCGCCGAAGCGCAGCAGCTGTCCAAAGTGCCTATGGATTCAGCCATAAGATATGGGAAACTTCCCAACGGGCTGACCTACTACATACGCCACAACGACCTTCCCCGGCAGCGTGCCAATTTCTACATAGCGCAGAAGGTTGGTTCGGTACAGGAAGACGACACGCAGCGCGGACTGGCGCATTTCCTCGAACACATGTGCTTCAACGGCTCGAAAAACTTCGAGGGCAACGGCATCGTGAACTACTGCGAACGCATCGGCGTGAAATTCGGCCAAGACCTCAATGCCTATACATCCACCGACGAAACGGTCTACAATATCGACGATGTGCCGGTATTGCAGAGCAACATAGACTCCTGCCTGCTCATACTCAACGACTGGGCCGACGGGCTCACTCTCGACCCGAAGGAAATCGACAAGGAGCGCGGAGTAATACACGAAGAATGGCGCCTTCGCTCATCGGCGGAGCAACGCATACTGCAGCGGCAGTTGCCCGCTCTGTATCTCGATTCGAAATACGGAGAGCGCATGCCCATAGGCTTGCTGTCGATAATCGACAGTTTCAGGCCGCAGACTCTGCGTGCGTACTACGAAAAATGGTACCGCCCCGACCTTCAAGGCATCGTGATAGTAGGCGACATCGATGCCGCAAAGCTTGAACAACAGGTAAAGGCCCAGTTTTCCAACATAAAGATGCCCGAAAATCCGGCCCGATACGAAACCTACCCCGTGCCCGACAACTATGAAGCAATCTATGTAGTAGACAAGGACAAAGAGCAGACTACCGCCAACATAAACATCATGTTCAAGCAGGAGCCCATACCCGACAGCCTCAAGGATACTCCCGTCTTCTTTGCCCGCCAATACATGATCAATGCATTCACTATGGCCCTGAACGGGCGTCTCGACGAATTGTCGCGCAAAGCCGACTGCCCGTTCGACGCCGCAGGCATATCCTACGAAAACTACATTATGGCAAAAACCAAAGACGCCCTGTTTGCCAGCATCACGCCCAAAACAGGCCGCGACACCGAAGCCGTGAAAGCCGTAATGGAAGAAATAGAAAGGGCACGGCGCTTTGGATTCACCGACACGGAAATCTACCGCACACGCCAGGAGTTCATGAGCCGCATGGAGAAAGTCTACGACAACCGCACAAAGCAAAAAAATCCGTTCTTCGTAGACCAATACGTAAGGCACTTCCTGGAAAACGAACCGATACCTTCCATAGAAGACGAATACTCCATCTACAAGCAGCTGTCGCCCGCCATCGGCGCCGGCCAGATATCGCAGATGTTCGCGGCAATAACCGCACACACCGACACAAACTTTGTATTCCTTGCGTTCTACCCCGAAAAGGAAGGCCTGGCAATTCCCTCGGCTGAAGAATTCAAGACAGCCGTATCGGCAGCCACCGCAAGCCAGATCGAACCGTATGTAGACAATGTGAAGACCGGAAGCCTTGTGCCCGAACTTCCTGCACGCGGAAAAATCGTAAGCGAGACGCAAGCCGGATTCGGCTACACCTGTCTGAAACTCTCAAATGGGGCCAAAGTTTATTTCAAGTCTACCGATTTCAACGACTCGCAGGTAATTCTAAGCGCAAAGTCGTTTGGCGGATACCACAAGATTCCCCTGGCCGACTATGCCAACGTGCAGATGTTCGACAACGTTATGAACTCCACCGGCCTTGGCGATTTCAAGCAGACCGAACTTGACAAGAAACTTGCCGGGAAGCAGGTGGTAACCACAGTGTCGCTGGGCGAATACACCGAAAGCATCGCCGGTTCGTCCACACCCAAGGACCTCCGTACATTGTTCGAGCTTCTGCATCTAAGGTTCTGCAAACCTTCGGAAGACGCCGAAAGCTACCAAAACACCATGGGCCAAATCAAGACCATTCTCGAAAATGCCGAAAAACGCCCCGAAACAGCCTTTTCCGATTCGCTGCGGGCTACGCTCTACGACCATAATCCAAAGAAAAGGCGCATAGTGACTGCCGACCTTGAACGGGTAGACTACAATACGATAAGGCGCATTTATTCCGAGCGGTTCAGTTCGCCGGGTGATTTCGATTTCTTTTTCACAGGAAAAATCGATGCCGACAGTCTGAAAGCTTTTGCAGAGATCTACATTGGCTCGCTGCCAGGCTGCAAAAAACGCGAAAAATGCGCTATAGCCCCCGAGCCTTACCATAAGGGCGAAACCGAAAACCGCTTCAAGCGCACAATGGAAACGCCCAAGGCATATATCTTCACCTCGCTCAACGGCAAGGCCAAATACTCCATGCACAATGCCATGGCCGCATCGATGTGTGGCGATGTACTCGACAAACTCTTTACACGCACCGTGCGCGAAGAAGCCGGCATATCGTATACGGTACAGGCCGACGCGTCATTGGATTATGCCCAGGGCGGAGCCTATTTCCTCGAGATAATCTGCCCCACAAAACCATTGAAGGCCGACTCGGCACTGTTGCTCATAAACCAAGGCATCGATAACATTGCCGACAAAGGGGTTTCGCGCCAGGATCTCGACGACGTAGTGAAATTCAAGCTCAAGCAGTTTGCCGACAACCAGCGCAACAACGGTTACTGGGCATCGGTAATAATCAACAAGGTGCTTTATGGAATTGACATCAACACCGGCTACGAAGAAACTTTGAAATCTGTCACTTCGGCCGACATACAGAACTTTCTCAAGACAGCACGCAGCCACAACAATCGGGTGACTATAACAATGCTTCCCGAGAACACCGATGACAAGCAATAGACGAACTAGCCGAAAGCTTTCCGCAATCTGCGCAAAGCCTCTTCAAGCGTTTCGGTGGGGCATGCCAGATTCATGCGCAAATACCCTTCACCGGCAACTGCGCCGTATTCGGTTCCGCAACTCAGCATAAGCCTTCCTTCGTCAAGTAGTTTTTTCCATGCTTCGGCCGAAGTAAGCGCGAGTTGCCTTATGTCGAGCCACGCAAGATACGTAGCCTCAAGCTGCAACACCTTGACGGCCGGCAGATGCTGAGCAAGAAAATTCCTGAGCATGGTATAGTTGCCGTGGATATAGGCATTGAGCCGTTCGAGCCATTCTGCCCCTTCGCTGCTATACGCAGCCTTGAGCGCCACAGGGCCGAAAGGGTTCACGTCGCACACTTCGAAAATATTTATTGCTCTGTCGATACGGCGGCGCAAAGCCGCATCGCTGCACACGATATTGGCAATCTGAAGCCCCGCGGTATTGAAAGCCTTCGACGGCGAACTGAGCGACACGGAATTCCCGAGACATTCATCGCTAAACGAAGCAAAAGGCGTGTAACTGTACCCCGGCATAACAATCTCGCAATGTATTTCATCGACAATGACTTTCACATTGTGGCGCATACAGATGTCGTTCATACGTTTCAGTTCGCCGGCAGTCCATGCGCGCCCGGTAGGATTGTGGGGATTGCAAAGCAGGAAAGCAGTTACTTTTTCGTCGGAACATTTGCGCTCGAAATCATCAAAATCTATGACATAAGAATCGCCGCTACGAAGAAGGCGGTTTTCCTCCACCACACAGCCCTGGTTGCGGATGCTCGAAAAGAAACAGTTATAAACGGGAGTCTGCACCAGCACCTTTTCACCGTTCATGCACAAAGCCTTGATGCAGCAACTTATTGCGGGCACCACACCCGTTGTGTAAAGAATCCAGTTGCGGTCTATGGCAAATGAATGGCGCAGGGCAAACCATTGCCCTACGGCATCGTAATACGCATCATCTACATACGTGTATCCGAACACGCCGTGCGCCACGCGCTTCTCGAGCGCCCTCTGTATGCACGGCGCAACGGCAAAGTCCATATCTGCTACCCACATGGGCAGCACATCGTCGGCAACCGGTGTGTCCCATTTATAGGAGCCGGTACCGCGACGTGTTACAGTCTTGGCGAAAAGGGAATCCATGCTTATTGCTGTTTGCGTGTTTCAACTATGCAACCATTTCCTTTCGCAAACGACGTGTATGTAACCTTCCCAACCCTGTCGGCAACAATACGGCCGCTTATAGGATTCTTGATTTCAGTAATGGTGCCCGTAATCCGAGCGTCGATATTGCGGCTGTCTTCGAACGCGCGGTCGCATGCAGGGTGGAAAGTGCAATCCACGAGTGTTATGCCGTCGAGATAGCAAAGAGGCTGTTCGCCGCTGATGCGGCAGCGCACGAGTTTCACGTTTCGGCTGTGCCAAGCAAGGTATTCACCATCGAGCGCCGAGTCGTAAATTTCAACGTTGTCACACTCCCAAAAACTGTCTTTCGTAGTGATGTGCGCATTGTGCACTTCCACATTGCGACAATACTGGAACACATATTTCGAATCGGAAACCAACCCGTCGACAAACACGTCTTCGCAGAACATGAAAGGATAGGTTCCGTCGTGAAGTTTAAGGTTCACTGCCTTTAGTCCCCTTACTTTCCAGAAAGTTTCGTCGGCATCGTTGATTATTACATTTTCAATCTCAAGGCCGTTCATTTCGCGGAACAGTTTCGGGGCATCAATCACGCAGTTTTTCATTGTCATGCGGTCGCTGTACCAGATAGCCGAACGGCTGCCGAGCGCAAAATAGCAGTCATCAATCACGCTTCCGTCAACATGCCACAACGGATATTTGCCTAAGAATTTCGAGCCCGTGCATTCTATGTCGCTGCAGCACTTTATGCCCGACTCGCCGTCATCGATGGTTATGTTTTCGAGTTTCACGCCCTTGATTCCGAACAGTGGCCGTTCTCCGCCAAAATGCTTGTCC
>CAVFSQ010000037.1:0-8560 GCA_963625145.1 Bacteroidaceae bacterium
ACTCTCGTCTGCACGAATTCCTGGAGCGCGAGAAAATATTGCTGATACTGCGCGACAAGCACGGCAAGCACGCTTCGGGCCATAACATCGCGGTAATCAACCGCTTTCTTGAGACTGGCGAATACCGCAGCCTGTTTCTCGCCGCCGATGCCGTGCTCATAGCCTATCCCGAAGATTTCTGCTACAAGGTTAGCGGCGTGAGCTATGAATGTGTGGTCAACGCCAAGAAGATGCTTGTGCGCCATATTCCGGCCATGGAATACTGCAAGGGCTTATGCAATTACAATCCCTTTTTTACCGATGCCGAAAGCCTAATTGAGCGTCTTACTTTTCTCAAGAACCATTCCGAAGCTGCCTGCACTGCTTCGCCTGCAGCGCTCAAGCCCGACTATACCGAGGTTTTGCAATACAACTGGAAATAAAACGGGCCGCACCGCAAATGCATGCAGTGCAGCCCGTTTGCTTGTCAGGGCAGGCTTTATTGCAGCCCTTTCAGCGCTGTTGTGGTGAAAGCCATGTGGCCCGGTATGATGCCTGTTGTTGCGGCCCATTGGCGTTTGCCGTCTGCCGAATAGCAGTGCAGTTGTCCTGGGTTTACGTAGTCGCCTGCATCGGCCACGAAAATCTCGCCTGTTTCTGAATTGACTGCCAGCGCATAGGGCATGGTGATACGGCTGTCGGTAGCATCGGTGATGAAGCCTCCTTCGCCCAAAGTTTTTGTACTGATGTTGTAGAGCGAATACGAAGTGGTAGCTTCGTAGGTGGGCGCTTTGTATTCCACTCCAACGATATACAGTTTGTCGCCTGCTGCGGCAATAGTCGATACTCGTGTGTCGATTGAGTCGCTGAGCTGCGCGGTAGCAGTGTTTACCACATAGATTTTCGACTGCACGGTGGAGTAGTTGCCTGTCGACACTACAAACAAGTTGCCGTTGGAATCGAGAGCCACTTTGCCGAGGTTCAGTCCGCAGTCGATGGTTTTCTCTACGGTCATCAGAGCCGGGTCTATTACGCTCACGGTGTGGTCGTAGTCGGGATACATGTAGCCGCCCGAATTTGCCACGAACAGTTTGCCGTTTGCACAGGCAATGCCTTCTGGCTGGTAGCCTACGGTAACTGTGCCTTCAACAGTGTTTGTATTGAGATTGATGCGGTATACCGAGCCTTTGGTAAGCGATGCTCCGCTTGTGTCGTAGGGGTCGGCATACGAAGTGATGTAGGCATACTCGCCGTTGAAGGCGATGCTGCGGGGAGAAGGTACCGTTACCGAAGCTACGTGCTTGAAGCTCTTGCCGTCAACGACTTCCACAAGGTTTGAACCGTTGACAACGATATAAACTTTGCCGTTCCAAACCTGTATGTCGTTTCCGGTGTCGCCGAGCCCGAGCGTGATGTCGGGGTTGGTTGAGGGAAAGAGGTTGAGGTAATACTTTCCGTTGCTGTAGTCGAAATAGTCTACCGACGCCTTGTTGGTGCCCATGTTGCCTTCGTTGAGTACGAAAACGCCTTTCATTTTGGGGCTTTTCTGCGCCGTTGTGACTTGCGTGCCCTGTATTTCGATTTTTGGCGCTGGGTCGTCGGAACACGAAGCCAACTGCATGATTGCCGCAAGTGCTGCGGTTGAAAGTGCGCTGATGCGCGCTGTTTTTACGGTAAATTTCATGATGTTTTTTATGTTTTGGAATAATGTTTTTGCTTCTTAATAGTCTTGCTATATTTTGAGTGTAAGCGCTGCCTTGAAGTTGCGTCCAGGCATGGGGTAGCATCTCACCACGTCGTAATGACGGTTGAGCACGTTGTTTACGGCGAGCGACAGGTTGGCCTCGACGCTGTGCAGGCGCAGGTTGCGGTTGAGCGCCAGGTCTACGGTGTGGAATGCCTGCAGGTAGTTGGCAGGTATGTTGGCGCTTGAGTCGTAGCGGTGCCCGGTGTATAGCCACGACAGGTTGGCGCTCCACGATTTCCATTCTACGTCGGCGGCAACCGATGCCGAATGCCGCGGTATGTAGGCAATCTGCCCCTTGTAGTATGCGCTGTTGCGGTCGGTGCAGTCCATTGCCCGCTGCCAGGTGTATGCTATTCTGACCGTTGCGGTGCATGCTGCGGCCGCAGCGCTGCATTCGGCTGCGGCGTCAATTCCGTGCACCGTGATTTTCCCTATGTTTGTCATAGTCCAGCGAAATTGGTTTGTTGTGGGAACGGCTACAATTTTGTCCGTAATGCGGTTGGCATAGACGTTGGCCTTCAGCGATATCCTTCCGCGGGCAGCGCCGTTGAAGGCTGTTGCCCATGTGGCTCCGACGTCAATCTGCGATGCGTATTCAGGCTTGAGGTTAGCGTTACCTATAAAGGTGTAGTAAAGGTCGTTGAGGCTTGGCACGCGGTATGAACGCTTGCCGAAGGCGCGCAGAGTAAGTTTGCGCAGTTGGCGTGGTGCCCACGAGGCATGCAGCCCGTGCGAAAGTCCGGTGTGGGTTGATGATGCGCCGCCGGCCCGGTTTCGCGCTCTGTTTTCAATGCGCGCCAGCATGACGTTGCCTTGAAGGGAAACTCTCCCGAGCATTGCATTGGCAGCTGCCGAGGCAAACAGACTGTGGCGCAGCGGGCGGGCGAAGTTCTGCAAGTCGGCTTCAAGGCCGTCCATGGCATAGTCGGCGGCCAGTGATGCCTGCAGTTTTTCCGAAAAGGCAAACCTGTCGGCCAGCGATGCGTATGCCCCGGTTTGGCGGTAGCGGTTGTTTACCGGCATGCTGCCTTGGTCGAGTCGCGCATCGTAGATATAGTGCAGGTAGTCGTACGACAGTTTTGCATTTGCCAATATGGAATTCCTGCCGTTGCTTTTGCGCAGCGATGCCTGGGCGAAAGTGTTGAGGTCGTTCTGACGGTCGATGTGCGACAGGCGGTTGCGCACCACTGCGCCGGGCAGACCGCGGCGTGATGAATACACATACCCGCGTGCACGCCATTCGCCGCCACTGATGTTGCCGAACAGCGATGCTTCGCCGCGCAGTATGTCTATGTCACCGTTGCGGCGTGTTGCCGTTGTGTCGTATCCGCCGTCGAGGTGGTAGCGGAAGCGGTAGCGCCCATTGGAGGTGAGCCATGCGGCGTTTACCCTTAGCGAAGTGCGGCTGCCGAGGCGTTGCTCCCAAACGGCTTCGGGGCTGAATGTCCCGAACGACCCTCCGGCGCAAGTCAGTTGCAGATTGTATGGTTTGGTGGTGAAATGCGGTTTTGCCGGGGATATTTCCAGCGCTGATGCCGCGCCGAAATTCCTTGCCGGTTTAAGTATTATGCCGTCGCCGCCGTTTGAAAGCGTTATTGAGCCTGCATTCGAAAGCGAGAACTTGCCGAGGTCAACGGTTGAGTTTTGGGCATTGGTTATCTGCACTCCGTCGTAGCTCACAGCGGTGTGCTCGCTGCCCATGCTGCGCACGTTCACGGTTTTCAGCCCGCCTATGCCGCCGTAGTCCTTTATTTGCACTCCCGAAAAGAACCTCACGGCATCGGCAACGCTGTACGACACGGCCCGCCGCAGCTGGCCTGCGGTGATTTGCTGCACCGGCGCCATGCCGTAGCGCCGTGCGCTCACCACGGTTTCCTTTATCGGCGGAGCCGTAATGGTGTCGCGCTGCGGGGCGTGTTCTTGTGCCGAAGCCCATGCACATGCCGTCAATGCCAGATATAAAAGGAATTTTCTCATCTGTTTCTCCTTTCGTATGTAGTGCTCCGTGGAGAAACAATTCTAGTACAACTGTAGGCACAAAACATATAGTGCCGCATTTGCGCGCTGTTTTGCAAAACAAATGCCGCATCGCCGCAAGGCGTTGCCTGCCAGTTGTCCGTAGCCCGTCCTCGCAGGTGCCGAACATATGGAAGCCGCGGCAGGTCTTCTGGCTCGCCGTTTCCTGCGCCTTCTCACCACCGGCAGGTGGCAATGGCTTTCGTGCCCGCAATGCGGCACGGCAAGAAACCGTCCCTCCCAAAGGGACGCAACGCGGTTTGCAGCCGCGCAAGGCACACAGCAACGGGATTGTGCAGGATTCCCACCTGCTTCCCTTTTAATCGCGCACGGATTCCGGCCGTGCGCGAACCGCAGCCGCTGCAAAGTTAAGAATTAGTTGCGATGCCGTTGTTGTTGCCAGTACATTATTTTACCTTTACACCATGCCCCGGTTGCTTGCGGTATACATTGGTTTCGCGTTTTACGAAACCTGCCGAGCGGTACATGCTATTGGCTATCAGCCGCGAAGGGCGCGAGGTGAGCATCAGCGTGACGTTGCCCAAACTTTCGGCAAAGTCCGATGCGTGTTCCGTGAGCATCAGCCCCAGACCGTGTCCCCATGAGCCGCTGTCCACCACGAGGTCTTCTATCCATGCTTTCATGCCGGTGGGGCAGCGGTATAGGCAAACGGTGGCCATGCCGGCAATCCTGCCGCCGTATTCAAGCAGAAACAAATGCGAAGCCCCGCACGCGATGATTGCCTCGAGGTCGTCTTTCCCGATTGCTGCGGCATGGGTGCTCAACTGTTTCAGAAGGCTGTTCACAGCGTCCAGATAATCGTTTCTGAATTCGGTTACTTCAAAAATTCTTGTCTTTTCCATATTCCGTAGTTTTAAAAGGTGGGCAAATTGTGGCGGTATGCGGCATAAAAAGTGTAACTTTAATGCTTCGTCTCCAAATTTACTGATTTTTTTCGGTAAAGCAAAATGAAAGCCGCAGTTTTTCGTGTACCCTCTCTGCCTTTTGCCTGTAATTCTGTGCGGTCGGAATTGTTCGTGTCTGCGTATAGCGGAAAAATTGTCTGCGCACAGCGCAAAAATTCTGAGCGCATAGCGGATGTACCATTCAGCACTGCCTCAGGCAGCAATTTTGCAAAAAGAATTTTACGGCTCAGACAAACTTGACAACCTCGCTACAAATTGTTAACTTTGCCCAATTCAAGCAAACCGCGAAATGGAGCGACTACTTCTCTACACCTGGCAAAACCGTCTGTTTCCCGCCGTCGGACTGAAAACGACCGATGGCGAGCCGCTGGAAATACTCGCGCCCGGTGTGCACAATCATGATGCCGGTCCTGATTTCATTGCCGGAGTTGTGAAGATTGGCGGAGTGCAGTTTGCCGGCAACATTGAAATACATACCCGTAGCAGCGACTGGTACCGCCACCGCCACGACAGCGATGCGGCCTATTCCAATGTAGTGCTGCATGTGGTTTCGGAGGCCGATGTTGAAGTGCGCGACTGCAAGGGACGAAAGTTGCCGCAGTTTGTGATGAAGGTGCCGAGCTATGTGGAAGACAATTATGCAACCTTGCTTGGCGAAGAGAAATATCCGCCTTGCTGGCGCCATGTTCCCTATATAGAACCCGTGAAGGTGGAAAACTGGCTTGCTACGCTTCATGCACTGCGTATGGAGAGCAAAGTGCAGCGCATCTACGACAGTCTGCAGCGTTGCAGTCATGACTGGGAACGGGTGTGCTTCATTACTGTGGCACGCAATTTCGGATTCGGCATCAACGGCGAGGCTTTCGAGGAATGGGCATACAATGTGCCGCTTGGCGCTGCGGCGAAGCACCGCGACAACATTTTTCAGATTGAGGCCTTGTTTCTGGGGCAGGCCGGTTTGCTGCAGCCCGATACAGTGCCCGCCAAGTATAGGGCGCAGGCTGAAGCCGAAGGCTATTTCGGTCGCTTGGCCAGAGAATATGCTTTTCTGGCTCATAAGTTCACGCTGACGCCTATGCCGGTTGAGCGATGGAAACTGCTTCGCACCAGGCCGCAGAATTTCCCGCACATCCGCCTTGCGCAACTTGCGGCGCTGTATGTGCAGGGGGCTATATCGTTAGCTTCGCTTACTGCTCCCGGCGAGTTGCGCGAAGTGCGCACAAGGTTGAGAGCCGGAGCCGATGGCTATTGGCGCAGCCATTATCTGTTCGGATGCGAAAGCCCTGAACGGGCAAAAGTGCCGGGCGTGGGTTCGCTCAATTTGCTGGTACTCAATTCGGTGATTCCTCTGCTTTTTGCCTACGGCCGCTACCGCGCTGAAAAGGAACTCGAAGAACGCTCCATGAGGTTGTTTGCATCGCTGCCGCCCGAAAACAATTGCATAACACGCTTGTGGGGCGAACTGGGCGTCACTGCCCGCTCTGCTGCCGACTCGCAGGCCCTTATCCATCTCAAGAAAAACTATTGCGACCGACGCGACTGTCTGCGCTGCCGATTCGGATACGAATATCTCAAGATGCAGCATTCGGCCGGCAATGCCTAATAATTTCCGACAATGAAAAAAACAGAATATATTTTTGAATGTCGTATGGAGGTGCGCGATTATGAGTGCGACCTTCAGGGTATAGTGAACAATGCCAACTACCAGCACTATACCGAGCATACCCGCCATTTGTTTTTACATGCTATAGGCATGAGTTTCGCCGATATGCATAACCGCGGTACCGATGCCGTGGTGGCGCAGATGACAATGCGCTTCAAGACACCGCTGCGCAGCGACGACGTATTTGTGAGCCGTTTGGCTATGCGTCGCGAAGGCATGCGCTATGTTTTCTATCAGGATATCTTCCGTCTGCCCGACGACAAAATGGTTTTCAGCAGTCAGGTGGATGTGGTATGTCTAGTAAACGGCCGCCTAGGACTGTGTGAGGAACTAGACGAAAAGGTGGCGAAATTCGTTGCTGCAAAATGATAGCTCAAGACACAGCCTACGACCTTGCCCTTGCGATGGCTTTCAGCTATACGCCGGCAACTGCGCTTGACCTTTGGCGCATGGCAGGTGGAGGACGCGCCGTGTGGGAGAACCGGCACGACCTTTCGGCTGTGGTCCCGCAGGCGTCGAAGAATCTGCTTGCCATGGCAGACAAGATAGAAGCCGCGTTACCTCTTGCCGAAAAAGAACTGGAAAAGGTGCAGGATATGCGAATAAAATGCCTTACGATGGGTGACAGCGCATATCCTTTGCGGCTGAAAGAGTGCAACGATGCCCCGCTGGTGTTGTTTTATATTGGCAATGCCGACCTTAACTGCCGGCATGTGATATCTATGGTAGGCACGCGACATTGCACCGAGTACGGCAAAGACATCTGCCGTATCGTGACGCGTGACCTTGCGCGCTTTGTGCCGGGCACGCTGGTGGTCAGCGGCCTTGCCTACGGCATTGACATCAATGCCCACCGCGGCGCTCTTGAGGCTTCGCTGCCTACGGTTGGAGTGCTGGCTCACGGGCTTGACAGCATTTATCCATCGACGCACCGCGAAACGGCGCGGCATATGGCTGCAGCCGGAGGCTTGCTTACGGAATTCCCTACCGCCACAAAGTTGAAGCCGGTGAATTTCGTGCGCCGAAACCGCATCATTGCTGGAGTGTGCGACGCTGTGGTGGTTGTGGAAAGTGCCGAAAAGGGTGGAAGCCTTATCACGGCATCTATTGCCGACAGCTACAACCGCGACGTATGCGCATTCCCCGGTCGCGTGGGAGACGAATATTCTGCCGGATGCAACAAACTTATAGCCGAAAGCAAGGCGCAACTTGTCACTTCGGCCGAAGATATAGTGAAGGCGTTGGGATGGGACGGTGAAAATGCGGGAAAAGTTGCAAGCGAAACCGAACCTACGCTTTTTCCGGAACTCAACGAAGTGGAGCAGAAGGTATATGATGCACTCGACGGTTCAGACGGCAAGCAGATAAATCTGCTTACGGTGGAAACAAATATTCCGGTAGGGGAATTGATGTCGGTGCTTTTTGAAATGGAGATGCGCGGAATAGTAAAAAGCCTTGGCGGGGCCCGCTACAGGATTACGCTTCAATGAGGCTGCGCCCTGCGGTGTAGCCGGTGGTCCATGCTGCCTGCAGGTTGAAGCCACCTGTCACGGCGTCGATGTCGAGCATTTCGCCTGCAAAATAAAGGTGCCGGCAACTTTTGCTTTCGAGTGTGTTTAGATTTATGCTTCGAAGCGACACTCCGCCGCAAGTCACAAATTCGTCTTTGTAGATTCCTTTTCCACTGATGTAGTATCTGTCAGCGCCAAGAACTTCTGTGAGTTTGTTGACGCCCTTTTTCCCAATTTCGTCCCAGTGGCGCTCTTCGGGCAATCCCGCTTTTCCGAGCAGGTAAAGCCACAGTCGTGCCGATAATCCGAATAGCCGCACGCTGCCCAACTTCTGGTGCGCACAGCGGGTGGCTGTGGACTGTATTTCTGATGTTATGTTTTGGTGGTTGCCTTCGCCTGTCCAGTTTACAAGCAGCGGCGACTGGTAGCTGCAGTCGTGAAGATGGCGTGCGGCGTACGACGAAAGCCTGAGTATGGCCGGTCCGCTCATTCCCCAGTGGGTGACAAGAAGCGAACCGCTTGCAGTGAATTTTGTGGAAGGTATGGAAACTATGGCATTGGTCGTAGTGCCCGGCATTTGTCTTAAGTTGTCGTCGGCAATGTTGAAAGAGAAGAGCGACGGCACCGGTTTTTCGGTTTCATGCCCTAGGGCGGCGAAAAGTAAAAGCATTTCGCCATGCGGTGCTCCACCGGTGGTTATTGCCACACGGTCGAAAAC
>CAVFSQ010000037.1:8570-9929 GCA_963625145.1 Bacteroidaceae bacterium
GTCGAAAACCGCACGGTGGCCGCCGGAGAATTCCAATGCAATGGTTCCGTCGCTCATGGGGGAAATGCCATCAAGCCTATGCCCGGTGAAGATTTTTACGCCAATTCTTTCGGCTGCTGAGGTAAGGGCGTTGACGATAGTGGATGACTTTCGGGTGACGGGAAACATGCGCCCGTCGTCTTGGGCTGCAAGTTCGGCGCCGTGATCGGCAAACCACTGGTATGTTTCGTTTGGACCAAATTGTTTGAACAGGCGTTTCATCAGCACATTCCCGCGTGGGTAAACCTGCTTCAAGTCGCTGATGCCTTGAAATGTGTTTGTCGCATTGCAGTGCCCGCCGCCTGTGATTGCTACTTTTGTCAGCACTTGCCGTTCTTTTTCGAAGATGCTGACGTCTGTTTGGGGTGCCATTTCCTTGGCAGTAATGGCTGTAAGAAACCCAGCCGCACCGCCGCCTATCACGGCTATGCGAAGCGAATGCTGCAAGTTTGATGCAGTGGACTGGATGGTAATCGGCCTATTCGTATACATCGGTTTCGAATCCTCCGGCAGGTGCGGTCTTTAGAGTTGAGTAGTCTTCCTGTGATTCCTGTATGCCGCCTTGCCAGTTACCCGAAGTACCGCTGTTGGTGCGTATCAAGTCGCCGCATACGGCAATGTCCCAGTCATCGCGCTCTGTCCATTGCTTGTCCTGCTCGGCATTGCCGAAACGGCTGGTGCCTACGGGCTTGTTTTTCTCGAGCGAGTAGTAGGTCCACAAGTCGTTGTCGTTTGCAATGGGTGTGGAGACGTTTTCCTTTCCTTTTTTTATCGTGTCGCCGCCAGGGCTGTCGCTTGAGCACGAGTTTGCCGCCACAAGGCATGCTGCAAACACTATTGTCATAAAATGATTCGATTTCATCAGTCAAGGAATGTATAATTCATACTTAGGTTGTCGCGGCTTCCCGAAAACTTCAGTTTTGCTATGCGTCCGCCTGCAGTGCGCACCACGTAGGTTTTGCCAGATACGTTTCCCTTGGCATCGAGCGCACTGGCACGGCTGGCAGAGAAATGCCCGGGATGGAGTGTCGACACGCTGAACATATTACGTCCCAGCGCCAGTTGTGTTCCACTTATGCCGCGGCATACGTACTCCACGGGCTCGGTGCCACGGTAGTCAATCACCGACATATACTCGATTGTGCCTTCGCCTTCCTTTCCTCGCTGGCTGCGCACCACGTTGAGGAAGTAGCGGCCGTAGCGTGCGTCTTCCGATGCCATGCGGTCGGTGAAGTCCAGACCGAATTCCAGAACGCCTTTTTTGGCTTCAGGGCCGTAAGCGCCTGTCATGGCATGGTCGCCTCCCTGGCTGTTTACGAT
>CAVFSQ010000038.1:0-9773 GCA_963625145.1 Bacteroidaceae bacterium
GTTCACGCCCGCCAACCTCATCCGCCCCGAAAGCGACGGCTACGGCACTGGGCAGTACATCTTCCACACGTCGTGGAGTTCGCCGCTTGCAGCCGATGTTATGCCTTACCTGCAGGTGCACTTGATGTCGCCCGAAAGTTCGTTCATTTTCAAGATGATAAGTTCGGAATGGGGCGGTACATGCGATACCCCCAACAGCATGAGCATTCTTGCCACCAATACTCCCGATGACGAGAATTCGTGGGTAAATGTCAAACAACTCGACAATATGATTCCCGATGACCAGAAGAACTTCCATCCTATAAAATATACGTCAGCAATGATTGATATGGCCGGGGAATACAGCGATGTGCGCTTTGTGGTGAATTCCACTGTAAATAACCGCTTGGCTTCGACGGGGATATTCTATCTGAGTCTCGGACGCTTCCAGATGTACACGGGAGTTGACCCCGAAACGGTGCAGTATAATTACAATCCCGAAGTCACGGAGGCTGCCGATGCTCTGAAGTCTTTGATAGATACCGGTGCCGCGAAGACGGTAAACAACTTGACTGCCGGCGATATAACGGCTTTGCGCACGGCTATCGACAATCTGAACAATGCCTATGCCGACACTACAAGTCTTGCCGCATATTACAAGAAAATGATGGCACGCGCAGAGAATTTTACGGTAGGTGAAGAAATCGGCGAGGCCGACAGCGAAGAAAGCGTTGCTGCATTTGTAAGCGCATTGCAGACTGCACACGCATTGGTGAACAATCGCCAGCCCATGAAAGCCGATATAGCCAAAGCCATCGAAGGTATAACCGAAGCCTACGACGCTATGCTTGAGCATGTCAACAAACTACAGGACGGAAAATGGTACTACATAGTGTCGAAATGCAGCAGCGACTATTGCAGCGGTAAGGCCATGATGGCTATTTCTGCCGATTACGGCTCACAGGTGCACTTCGGACAGAACGACAATGGGGAAAACGAACCTGCGTATATCGAAAACCCGTTTGCCATGTGGCGTTTTATGCCAGTCGAAGGCACGCCGTACTATTCCCTGCAGAACCTCGCTACATCGCATTCTGTTGCGGCCACTTCAGGCAAAGGCGTGAGCATTCAGAGAGACCCTGCACCCTATCGCGTTGACTATATAGGCGCAGCCGAACTGCAGTTTGTGCCGGTAGGCGAAGGCAATGCCAAAGAATATCAACTGAACGCGCAGGCGAGCGACACTGTGGTCGTTCTGCAAAATGCAGAGCTCGGAGGGGCTTCGAGTTGGACGGTAGTCCCAGTGGAAGACGATGCCTATCTCAAATTCCCCGTTGCAGCAAACAGTATCGGCATAATGACATTGCCGTTCGACATTCCTGCCGGCAGCGGTTCCATAATGCAGATGAATCCTAATGTGACGACCTATTCGGTAAAGTCGGTGGAAGTGTCCGAATCGCTCTATTCGTCGACGATAACGCTCACCAAGACCGAAGAAGTCAAGGCCGGAGTGCCGTTTGTAATAGTGGAGGGCAATACGTCCGACTACAGTCAGAATTTGCCGATGAGCAGCATATACACAACGCTTCCTACCGATGTCGACACTACATCGCGCAAGGCCAATGCTCTTGTCGGAACGCTTGGCGGCACAGTGCTCAGCGCAGGAGGATATGGCTATTTCGCAAACAATGCGGTTGAGATATCCGGTGTAGGACAAGTGGAAATTCCTGGAATGAGCGGCTGGATAGATGCCGGAAATGCAGTGTGCGAAGAAGGCAATGCCGATCTCGTCATCAATGTAGGCGGTATAATAAACTCCATCTCCGATTTGACCAAAGAATTTGTCGCCAATGGCAAAACGAAGGTATATACCATAGATGGTGTGTATGTTGGCGAATATAGCGGTTTCGCAGTGCGTCGTGCAAAAGGGCAACTTCCGAAAGGCATATATATTGTCAGTGGCCGGAAGGTGATGGTAAAATAGTGCTTTCTCCGCATTCATTTGCAAATACATAGGAGACTGTGTCGTAAAATTAATTACGACGCAGTCTCTTTTGCTTTTGCGTGGGGGTGTAATATTTTGCTATCTTTGCGCAGGAAAACAGAAATCTGATATGGAAACCGAACCCCCTAACAATAATCCGCTGCTTGCCGCGTGGACGCTGCCGCCTTTCGGCAGTTTCAGCGACAGCCATTTCGCCCCGGCCATGGACGAGGCCCTGCGCTTGGCGCGAGAGGAAACCGACGCCATAGCCTCGGCCAGCGAGCCCCCAACGTTCGCCAATACCATCGAGGCGCTAGATCGCTGCGGCCAGACACTCGACCGCGTGGAGAGCGTGTTCTTCAATCTGCTCGGAGTGGAGAGCACTCCCGAGCGCGAACAGCTTGCCGAAAAATTTGCGCCAATGCTTTCACGCCACCATAGCGACACGATGCTCAACGCCCGGCTCTTTGCCCGCGTGAAGCATGTGTGGGACAATCCTCCCCACGGGCTCTCGCCCGAGCAGCATACCTTGCTCGAAACTACCTACAGGGCTTTCGTGCGCAGTGGGGCCCTGCTCGACGACGGGCGCAAGGCACAGCTGCGCCAGGTGTCGGAACGCCTGTCACGCCTTTCGGTGGATTTCTCGAACAACCTGCTTCATGCACTGCACGCTTTCAGTTTCAACGTCACCGACGCTGCAAGGGTGGAGGGCGTGCCGGCCACGGCGCTTGCGGCGGCGCAGGCTGCAGCTTCCGCCGCCGGCCACCAGGGATGGGACTTCACGCTCGACGCTCCCGTCTACGGTCCGTTCATGGCCTACTGCCCCGACCGCGAATTGCGCCGCACGCTTTACATGGCGCGCAACACGGCTTGCATGCCCCAGTCGGAATACAACAATCTCGGGGTGTGCGAAGACATTGTCAATCTGCGCCTCGAGCGCGCACGCCTGCTGGGATACACCTGCTATGCCGACTATGTGCTGGAACGCCGCATGGCGGGGAATGCCGGGGTCGTGGAGCGCTTGCTGGGCAGCATTGCCGATGCCTATATGCCCCAGGCACGCTGCGAGGTGGAGGCAGTGGAGCTGTTCGCCCGCCGCACGGAAGGCGCGCAGTTTGCGTTGCAGCCGTGGGACTTTGCCTACTATTCGCGACTGCTGAAACAGTCGCTCTACGATATCGACGGCGAGATGCTGCGCCCCTACTTCGAGCTCGCGAAGGTGGAAGCCGGAATCTTCGGTCTGGCACGCGAACTTTATGGCGTGACATTTACACTGAACGGCAGTGCACCGGTATACCACCCCGACGTGAAGGTTTACGACGTGGCCGACGCCGACGGCAGTTTTCTGGGCACGCTTTACATCGACTTCTTCCCACGGCGCGGCAAGCAGAGTGGGGCATGGACCACAAACTACAGTCCGCAGTGGCGCGACGGCGGGCGCAATGTGCGCCCCGTGGTGGGCATCTCGATGAACCTCACTCCGCCATCGGCAGGGCACCCCTCGCTGCTTACCTTCGGCGAAGTGACTACCTTTCTCCACGAATTCGGGCACTCGCTGCACGCCCTCTTTGCCGACACCGTATACCGCTCGCTGAGCGGCACAAGCGTGTATTGGGATTTTGTGGAACTGCCGTCGCAAATAATGGAAAACTTTGCAACGGAAAAGAAATTCCTGCGTAAATTTGCAAAGCATTATGCCATAGGAGAGCCGTTGCCCGACGCCCTTGCCGACAAACTGCTGGAAAGCCGCAATTTCAATGTGGCTTATGTTGCTATGCGGCAGGTGTCGTTCGGACTGCTTGACATGGCACTGCACACTCTGCGCCAGCCCCTTGCGGCGGGCACGCTCATGCAGACCGAGTTGGGCGCCACCGCGGCGGTGCGTCTGCTGCCCGAAGCCCCCGGCACCGGCACGGCAGTGCATTTCAGCCATATTATGGACGGAGGCTATGCCGCGGGATACTACAGCTACAAGTGGGCGGAAGTGCTCGACGCCGATGCCTTCCAGGCTTTCAAGGACGACGGCGTATTCTCGCCCCGGGTGGCACAGCGATTCCGCGAGTGCATTCTCTCGCGCGGAGGCACCGAGCCGCCACAGCTGCTCTACCGGCGTTTCCGCGGCGCGGAGCCTACCATAGAGGCCATGATGCGGCGCGATGGAATAAACATATCAAAATAACATGCTCACGGCAGAAGAAAAACAACACCGCCTCGACCAGCGATACATGCGCATGGCGAGAATATGGGCCGAAAACTCATACTGCACACGCCGCAAGGTGGGGGCACTCGTGGTGAAGGAAAAGATGATAATCAGTGACGGCTACAACGGCACACCTTCGGGTTTCGAAAACGTGTGCGAAGATAGTCACGGCGTTACCAAGCCCTATGTGCTGCATGCCGAAGCCAACGCCATTACCAAGATAGCGCGCTCGGGCAACAACAGCGACGGCGCCACGCTCTACGTCACGGCTTCGCCCTGCATAGAGTGCGCAAAGCTCATAATCCAGGCTGGCATAAAGCGTGTGGTCTACGGCGAAAAATACCGCATAGACGACGGGCTGCGGCTGCTGGAACGCGCTAACGTGAAAACCGAATTTATCAACGCCGGCGAGCCTGGTGACGACGCTGAACAATAACACTCCCAATATCAAAATGAATCCCAACCGCTCATCACGCTTCACACCGCTCATCGTAGCCTGCAGTGTTGTTATAGGAATCATCATAGGCAGCTTCTATGCCAACCATTTCTCGGGAAACCGCCTGAGCATCATCAACACTTCGAGCAACAAGCTTAACGACCTGCTGCAGATAGTGGACGCGCAGTATGTTGACAAGGTGAATATTTCCGACCTCGTGGAAAAGTCAATGCCCAAGATTCTTGCTGAGCTTGACCCGCATTCCACCTACACCAGCGCACGCGACGTAGAGGAAAGCATGCAGGACCTCAAGGGCAGCTTTTCGGGCATCGGGGTGCAGTTCACCATCCTCGACGACACCATACGCATAATTTCAGTGATAGCCGGCGGACCGTCGAAAGCTGCAGGCATACTGCCGGGCGACTGCATAGTGGCCGTCGACGGCAAGCCGTTTGTGGGGAAAAAGGTTACCAACGACGAGGCAGTGCACAAACTGAAGGGCCCCAAAGGCTCGAAAGTCACAGTGGGAGTGCTGAGGGCAGGCGAAAAGGAAATCAGGAGCTTCACGCTGCAACGCGACGACATCCCCATAAAAAGCATTCAGACGGCCTACATGCTCGACGAAAAAACCGGGTATGTGAAGGTCGACCAGTTTGCCGACTCAACATATCCCGAGTTCCTCGTGGCGCTTGCAAAGCTCGGGCAGCAGGGAGCCACAAGCCTCGTGCTCGACTTGCGCGGAAACCACGGCGGATTTGTGCAGCCAGCAATACGCATGGCCTGCGAATTCCTGCCGGCAGGCAACCTTGTGTTCTATATGCAGGGGCGCCATTCCCCACGCGAGGACTTCGTGAGCGACGGGCGCGGAACACATCAGACCACACCCCTCGTGGTGCTCGTCGACGAGCAGTCGGCATCGGCAAGCGAAATATTCGCAGGCTCGATGCAGGACAATGACCGTGCTATGATTGTGGGCCGCCGTTCGTTCGGCAAGGGCCTCGTGCAGGAATCCATTGAGTTCCGCGACGGAAGCATGCTGCGCCTTACCATTGCACGCTACTACATGCCCTCGGGGCGGTGCGTGCAAAAGCCATATACCCCGGGCGACCTCGACGACTACGACATGGACATCATACGCCGAATGAAGAGCGGGGAACTCGAGAACGGAGACAGCATCAAGGAGCACGGCAAGAAATTCTACACCCGCTTGAAGCGCACCGTATACGGCGAAAACGGCATCACCCCCGACGTGTTCGTGCCCGAGCAGGCAGAGCAGATGACTTCCTACTTCAAGGAAGCGGCAATGAAGGGGCTGCTCAACAAATACGCATACATCTACACCAACAACAACCGCCCCGCACTCTCGAAACTCGAAACCTGGCAGGAAGTTGCGGCATGGCTCAAGAAGCACGATGTGGTGGAGCAGTTTGCCAAGTATGCCGCCGACAACGGGCTGCCGCGCCGCAATCTGCTCATCAGAAAATCGCACCACCTGCTGCTTACCTATCTGAGCGGCTACATCATCGACGACCTCATGGGGCGCGATGCGCTCAACCGATATCTCAACAGCGATGACAAATGCGTAAGCACAGCCCTGCAGCTCATCAACGACGGCAAGGCCTTCCCGCAGAAACCCGATAGCGCAACAGCCAAAGGCAAGACGAATGGAAAAGGCAGGGCTTCGTAGGCAAATGGCACAAGCAGCCCGAAGCTGCAGCCGCGATGCGCTTGCCGAAATGTCGCAAAACATAATGCGCCGGCTTGAAAGGCACCCCCTTTTCGTGTCGGCGCGTACCGTGTTGCTCTTCCACTCGCTGCCCGACGAGCCGTGCACCCACAGTCTGATAGCCGGCGCTGCAGCCTGCAAGCGTGTTCTTCTGCCTGTGGTTATTGGCCCCGACACGATGGAGCTGCGCGAGTACCTCGGTCCCGGAAGCATGGGTACGGGGGCTTTCGGCATCAGCGAGCCGCAGGGCAGGGCGTTCACCGACTATGCTTCAATCGACCTTGCCGTGATACCCGGCGTGGCGTTCGACGTCAGCGGCAACCGCCTGGGGCGCGGACGCGGGTATTACGACCGCATGCTACCAAGGCTTGCCGCCTGCGGGGTGCACACCATAGGCGTGGCCTTCGACTTCCAGAAAGTCCCCGAAGTGCCTTGCCTGCCCCACGACGTGAAAGTGGACGAAGTGCTGTAGGACTCCTGTGCAGCGGCAAACACACAAAAATCAGGCGTGAAAGGCCAGTGTCGCGTTTTTTACTTAATTTTGTGGATGCAACAAAGCCCCGGCGCTGTTGCCAGAGACAAAAACTCACGAAACAACGGAAATATGGACAACAAACTGCTCAAGGAAATCGACGTGGTAGAGATTTCCAAAAAAGTTCTCAGGGAATACAAACTTCTCGCGGGCTTTATCGTGGTGTTCGCTATAATGGGCGTGGTGTATGCCCTCAACATACAGAAAACCTACACCGCCAGCGTAATACTCGCCCCCGAAGCCACAAGCATGGGAATGTCGTCTAGCCTTAGCGACATCGCCGGAATGGTGGGGCTCAATGTGGGCAAGAACGGCAGCTCGGTAGATGCCATTTACCCAGAAATTTACCCCGATGTGTTCGCTTCTACCGATTTCATACTTAAACTATTCGACATACCCGTCACCCCCAAAGACGGCGGCGCTGCGAAGCCCTACTTCCAGCATTTGGCACAGGATGCCAAAATACCGTTCTGGCAATACCCGCGCATCTGGCTCATGAAACTCATAAAGCCGCGCCCTGTGGGAGGCAAGATCGAGGAGATAAACCCCGCAAGGCTTACGCAGGACCAGAGCGACATCGTGGATGCAATACGAGCATGCATCGGCTGCCAGCTGAACAAAAGCACAAATATCATAACAATCAAGGCATCGGATATAGACCCCTGCATAGCAGCAACGCTGGCCGACACGCTGCAGAGCCGCCTGCAGGAGTACATAACACTCTACCGCACACAGAAGGCACGCAACGACCTGGAATATGCAAAGAAGCTCAACGAGGAATCGAAGCGCGACTACCTCAAGGCGGCACACGAATACAGCGCCTTTTCGGATGCCAACCAGGACCTCCTGCTTATGAGCTACCAGTCGAAGCAGGAATACCTCGAAAACGAAATGCAGCTGAAATACAACATGTATACCCAAACCGCCTCGCAGGTGCAGCAGGCATATGCCAAGGTACAGGAAAACACTCCCGCGTTCACTGTATTGCAGCGCGCCACAGTGCCCCTGAAGGCATCGAGTACACCACGCTATATGATGGTGCTCGGTTTCCTTGTGGCCGGTGTGGTATGCGATGCCCTGTGGGTGCTGCTCGTGAGAGATTTGCTGAAAAAACTGCGCAAAAGAAAGAATTCGTAGCAACGACGGCCGATGCAGAACGCACTGCCCTATATCATACTGATGTTGCTGTATGCGGTGTTGGCCAACATACGCTATTTCACGCAGCAACAGAAAACAAAGGTCTATATCGACTGTGTGTCGATAGCCGTGTTCGTGTTCTTCTTCGGATTGCGCGGCTTCGTGAAATACGACTGGGTGGGCTATTATCCCGCCTACATGGACCTGAAAGATCTCTCTACGCTGTTTTCAACTCCGTTTGCCGACTGGACATGGGAACCCGGCTACATGATATTCGCCACCATATGCCATATGGTGTTCGGCTCGTGGCAGCCATTCGTGTTCCTGCTTTCGGTTATTGACATCGCACTGCTTGCAAGGTTTTTCAGGAAATTCAACATAAGCCTTCCGCTGGGCATAATGGTGTTCATGGCAATGTTCGGCGTGGCCATGACGATGGACACCATACGCAACATTGTGGCCATCCTGCTTTTCTGCAACGCCATCCCCTATATCATAGAGCGCAAGCCGGTTCAGTATTTTGCCATCTGCCTGCTGGGCTGCACCATACACAAGACCATGTTTGTGTTCTTCCCGTTCTATTTCTTCATCCACCGCCGTATAAATCGCTGGATTCTGCTCGGCATTTTCCTGGCTTCGTGCGCCGTCTATGTTAAGCAGATTCCCATAGTGAAAAGCATACTGCTGTTTTTCGCGGGGTATTTCGGCGAGAGCGCAAAACTTTATTTCAATACCTACATGGACTTTGACAAAGGCGGTTCGGTGTTGAGCATAGGCTTTATCGAAAGGCTTATAACGGGCTTTGTTGTGTTCTTCTATATTGACCGTCTCAGGGCAATACGCAAGGGAAACGACGTGTTCATCAACTGCCTCTATATATTCCTCTATCTTTTCCTGCTGCTGAGCGAATTCCGCACGGTTAGCATGCGCTCGGCAATGCTCTTCTCGTTTTCGTATTGGATAGTGTGGATCGACCTGATAAAATGCATGGGCTACCGCAACAACAAGCTTCTTTTCATAGCCTTCATAACGGTGTATTGCCTGCTGAAAGCCTATAGCGAAAACAATGCCAGCATAAGCAAATACGAGAATGTGATCTTCCCGCATATGAACTACAACGAGCGGCTTATATATTTCCGCCAACACTTCTACGACAAATAGCATGAAAAAGGTTTTGTATGTCAACCCAATATATATCTTCGGGCACGTGAATTTCGACAAGATACATATCAAGGCCCTGGAAGATGCCGGCTGCGATGTGAAGTTGGTGATGCACCGCGGCATTGCGCAGCATTTGCCCTATGACGAGGGGAAATATGCGCTGAAGATACCGCCGTTCTTCATTCCGGGCCCCAATGCTTCGTCGTTTGGGATAAGAGTGCTCCTCACGCTCATGATGCTTTATATCAAGGTGCGTGTGAATGTGAAGAGCTACGACCTTGTGGTGTTTTCCACATTCGAGGAGATGACTACATGGCTTGTTCCGCTTTGCCGCCACAAGTTCCTTATATCGCACGGCAATGTGGGCGAGATGCGCCGCCCGTTGAAGCGCTTCTTTACCAAGCGTATAGCAAAGGACAATGCCTTCATCGTGTTCAACGACCACATGCAGCAGCGGCTTAAGAGCTTCGGAGTGAAGCATTCGTTTGTCGTAAGCCACGGTTGTGTGCCCCCCTATACGAAGGAAGAGTCAGTCGCGCCGCTACCGGTAGATACAAGCGGTTACGAAATGGTGGTGTTCCATCCCTCGGCGTCGCCCGATGCCGGATTCCTTGATAT
>CAVFSQ010000039.1:0-3433 GCA_963625145.1 Bacteroidaceae bacterium
ACATTGAAGACGGAATCGACGGGCTGCGCTACAACAAAGTGATTGTGGCAACCGATGCCGATGTAGATGGGATGCACATCCGGCTGCTGATAACAACATTCTTTCTGCAGTTCTTCCCCGACCTCATAAAGAAAGGACACGTCTACATTCTGCAGACACCGCTCTTCCGCGTAAGAAACAAGAAGAAGAAAAAAACGTCCGACTCAAAAAACAGTGTAAAGATAAGCAACGACGCCGCAGGAGCCGCAGTGCTCAAGAAAAACCGCAGCGAAGGACGTTCGGAATACGAAACCATATACTGCTACACCGACGAGGAACGCCGCGAAGCCATAAAAAAGCTTCAGCCCAATCCCGAGATAACGCGATTCAAAGGCTTGGGCGAGATTGACTACAAGGAGTTCAAGAATTTCATCGGGCCCGACATGCGGCTCGACCAAGTAACGCTCAACAAAAGCGACAACGTAGGCGAAATGCTTTCATACTACATGGGCAAGAACACCTCCGAGCGCCAGAACTTCATTATTGACAACCTTGTGGTAGAAGAAGACCACGCAGAATTCCTCGAAAGCGAATAACACACACATTATGGAACGACTGGCAATTTTCCCCGGCAGTTTCGACCCGTTTACCATCGGCCACGAAGCGATGGTGAAACGCGGTCTGCAGATTTTCGACCATATCTTTATCGGAGTCGGGGTCAACAAAAAGAAATCCGTGCTTTCCGACACCGCCGCACGCGTTGAAACCATAAACAGCTACTATCGCAACGAGCCTAGAGTGAGCGTGCACAGCTACGACGACCTTACCATAGATTTCGCCCGACGCATGAACGCGAAGTTTATACTGCGCGGACTACGCTCGGTGAAGGATTTCGAATACGAGCGCGACATGGCCGACGTAAACCGTCGGCTCACTGGACTGGAAACCGTGATACTCTTTACCGAACCGCGCCTGGCAGCCATAAGTTCAAGCGTGGTGAGAGACCTTATTTACCACGGGCACGACGTGTCGGCTTTTCTTCCCAAACCCGTAGAATAAAACCTAGAGCATTCACAAGCGGTTTTTGTCAGGAAAGACAATAAAACCATTGCATACAAGTTATACAAATATAATGTGTAGCACAGCATGGGTACAATTCCCATTATGAGACGAACCACACCTCATATATTTTATCTGCTTGCAGCCGTAGTAATATCGGTCGCTTCGTGCAGCACGCCCGAAAAGCACCACAAGAAAGGAGACATGTTCTTTGCCCACGGCGAATATTTCGACGCTGCAGCAGAATACAAGACAGCCTATACGTCCACTCCGCGTTCCGACAAGGAAGCAAGGGGCAATCGGGCTTTTCTGATGGGTGAATGTTACCGCCGCATAAATTCCGTATCCAAAGCCGAAGGCGCTTACCGCAACGCCGTGCGCTACAACTACGTTGACACCACCACATATTTTTGGCTGGCCGAGACACAACGCATGTCGGGCAATTACAAAGCAGCGCAAAGCAACTACAAACTCTACCTAGAACAAAACCCGGGCGACCGACGCGCTCTGACCGGACTACAGTCATGCACGCTTGCACCACAAATGAAAGAAACTGGTTCTAACTACTCGGTGCATGCCGTGCAAATGTTCTCTTCGCGGCGTGCCGACTACAGTCCGGTACTATTCGGCGAAAAGTCCGACCAGTTGATATTCTCATCAACCCGTCCGCAAGCTACCGGCGATGAAGAAAGCGGTATAACCGGCATGAAAAACGGTGACTTTTTCTATACTGCCAAAGACGAAAAAGGAAAATGGAAGCCCGTAGAGGCACTGGGCGGAAGCGTAAACACGGCATTCGACGAAGGAGCCGCAGCCATTACCCCCGACGGACAGACCCTGTATTTTACCTATTGCGCCACCGACCCGCAATACCCAAGATATGCTGAAATTTACTCCTCTTCGCGGTCCGACGCTACATGGAGCAAACCGCAGAAAGTGACCATAACGGCCGACACGCTTTCATCGTATGCTCACCCTGCGGTGTCGCCCGACGGCAAATGGCTGTATTTCGTTTCCGACATGCCGGGCGGTATAGGGGGACTGGACATTTGGCGAATGCAACTTGACGAACACGGATCAGGAGTGCTCGAAAACCTTGGCGAGCCCGTCAACACTCCCGGCGATGAGATGTTCCCCACTTTCCGGTTCAATGGTGACATGTATTTTTCGTCGAACGGCCATCCTGGAATGGGTGGGCTAGACATTTACCGCGCCCGTCACGACTCCGTCAGCAACAAATGGAGTGTAGAAATAATGCCTTCGCCGATAAATTCGTCGGGAGACGATTTCGGAATGACATTCGAAGGTATACACAACCGAGGATATTTCAGCAGCAACCGCAAGAACGGACGCGGCTGGGATCACATCTTCTCGTTCGAACGGCCGGAAGTAGTGCAAAGCATAACAGGCTGGGTTTACGAGCAAGACGGCTACGAACTGCCGCAGTCAACAGTGTACATGATAGGCAACGACGGTACAAACTTGAAATTCGGATTGCGCGGTGACGGAAGTTTCGAACAGGTGATAAAACCAGGAGTAAAATACGTACTGCTGGCAACCTGTGACGGTTACCTCAACTACAAACAGGAAATAACCGTTGACTCGTCGGAAGTATCTACATGCGACACGCTTTACTTCCCGTTACCGTCGACCGAATCGCCTGTACTTGTAAGAAACGTGTTCTACGAATTCAACAGCGCCACACTAACCGACGATTCACGCCAGTCGCTCGATAAACTTGCGCAGTTGCTCTGCGACAACGCCAACATAACTATAGAACTCAGTTCGCACTGCGATTACCGCGGCAACGAACTTTACAACCGCAAACTCTCGCAACACCGCGCCGAATCGGTAGTGAACTATCTAATTGGTAAAGGCATAAGCCCCAACCGGCTCACAGCCGTAGGCTACGGTAAGCTGCGCCCGAAGATTGTGACGAAACGGCTGGCCTCGTCGTACAAATACCTGCACGAAGGCGATACTCTAACCGAGAAATACATCAAGAAACTAAAGGAAAGCGAACAGGACACATGCAATGCGCTGAACCGGCGCACCGAATTCCGGGTATTAAAGACCACATACGGCCTATTCGACGATAAAGGGAATATCGACAGCCATGCATTGCTGAACGGCAAGACCGAAACACCGAAAGCCAAAACCGAACCGCTTGTTAAGGTATACATTCCAACTGCAGCCGAAGCGGCGACTGCCGACGGACTGACATTGGAGCAAGCGAAAAAGAAACTGGCCGACAGCAAGCGGGCCGAAAATAAACAAGCCACAGGCAAATCTTCTGCAAAAAGCGCTACAACCGCCCAAAAAGACTCTACCTCCAAGAAAGAAGCCATTACAAAGCAAGAGGTTGCCGACAAAAAAGATTCCGTAAAAACTACCG
>CAVFSQ010000039.1:3443-8111 GCA_963625145.1 Bacteroidaceae bacterium
CCAGCCATCACCCCAAAAGCCGCCGCTAAAGCCGAGACTCCGCAAAAGAAAACCACAAATGCGGGAACAGTCAAGGCTGAAACCGCGAAGGAAACCGCGACAAAGGCTGACGCGAAGGCTGCACCGGCACAAAAAACGGCAAAGAACGACAGCACTGATGCCGAGAAACAAAAGCGACAGCAAGCGAAGGCAAAAGAAGACTCTATAAAAGCCGTTAAAGCTAAACAGAAAGCCAAAGAAGCTGCGCGGGCAAAAGCCGATTCAATAAAAAAGGCAGCAGTAACGGAATCTGCTGCTAACGCTTCAAATTTGCAGGCAACAACGAAGGCGACTACTTCAACCAACACCAAAAGTGTCACGCCCGAAAAGGCAGGTAAACAGGCAAAAGCCGCCAAAGGGCAAAACGAGACTGAAAAGAAACTTTCAAAGACCGAAAAGCAAAAGCTAAAAGCTCAAGAAAAAGCGAAAGCCGATTCCATAAAAGCAGCCAAAAAGAAAGCCAAAGCAAAAGCTAAGGCCGAAAAAGCCAAGGCTAAAGCCGAGAAGGCCAAAGCCAAACTTGCCAAGAAAAACGCGAAAACTTCGGCAAAGCAATCTGCCGTAAAAGCTACAGTGAAAAAAACTGCCACCAAATCGGCGGCAACTACAAAAGCGGCGACTTCTACAAAAAAAGCCGCAGACACCAAAGCTACAAGCGCCAAAGCCACAGAGAAAAAGATGACGATGAAGGAACGCGAAGCCGTAAGAGACTCTATAATAGCTAAAGCAAAAAGAGATGCAGAAGCCGAAAAAGCTCAAAAGGCAAAAAAAGTCAAATAAAAAGCCAAGCATCGCACGGATGCGAAACAATCGCTAATTTTGCACTAAAAGTAAATCCTATGGCCGACCCACGCAACATTCGAATCGAAGAATACAACTATCCGTTACCCGACGAGCGAATCGCCAAATATCCGGTAAAGGAGCGCGACACTTCGAAACTTCTAGTTTACCGACACGGAAACATCGTTGACGAACACTTCTACAATATTCCCAATTACTTCGACAAAGGAGAACTTTTGGTATTCAACAACACACGCGTAATCCGGGCACGCCTGCACTTCCGCAAGCAAACCGGAGCGCTGATTGAAGTTTTCTGTCTTGAGCCATACGCCCCCTGCGACTACGAGCGCATTTTCCAGGCCGAAGGCAAATGTCAATGGACATGCCTTGTGGGAAACCGCAAGAAATGGAAAGAAGGCAACCTATGCCGCCAACTCACGGTAAAAGGCACCGATGTGCTACTCCAGGCAACAATAGTCAACCCGGCAAGCGACTTGGTGGAATTTTCGTGGAACGCTAACGGTGTGACCTTTGCCGAGATACTCGATGCAGCCGGCGAACTTCCCATTCCGCCCTACCTCAACCGTGATACCGAGCAAAGCGACCTCGTAACCTACCAGACCGTATACTCAAAGATAAAAGGTTCGGTAGCAGCTCCTACTGCCGGTCTGCATTTCACGCCGCGCGAACTCGAATCCCTAAGCCACAAAGGAGTGGAACTCGACGAAATAACGCTGCACGTGGGCGCCGGCACGTTCAAACCCGTCAAATCGGAAACCATATCGGGGCACGCCATGCACCACGAGTTCATCAGCGTAAAGAAAGAAAGCATATCCAAGCTCCTGGCGCATCAAGGCAAGTGCATCGCGGTGGGAACCACTTCGGTACGCACACTTGAGAGCTTGTATTATATAGGAGTGATGCTGGGAGAAAACCAAAACGCAAACGACGGTAACATTATGGTGGAGCAATGGTTCCCTTACGAATACGCCGAGCGTTGCAGCACTCCCCTTTCAACTATTGATGCGCTGAAAAACATTGCCGACTACCTCGACCGCAATAATCTTGATACGCTTACAGCCAACACGCGCATTATAATTGCCCCCGGTTACGACTACCACATAGTGAAAGGCATAGTTACCAACTTCCACCAGCCTAAAAGCACTTTGCTGCTGCTTGTTTCAGCACTTGTAGGCGAAAACTGGCGCAAGATATACAGCCATGCACTCGAGAACGGCTACCGCTTTCTGAGTTATGGCGACAGTTCACTTCTGATTCCATAACCAAAATCCCGCGAGGCAAGTGCTTTGCGGGATTTTTACTTACAGATGCCCTGGCATTACAAAACGAAACTGAAGAAACTTCTTATTATATGCACGACAATCAAAACGAACTGCTGCCTCTCGTAACCCCCGATGGCAAAGTTACAGGATGCGCCACCCGCAGCGAGTGCCACGGCCCGCAACGGCCGCTTCATCCCGTGGTACACCTGCACGTGTTCAACAGCGAAGGCAAACTCTACCTTCAGCTTCGCCCGCTTTGGAAAGACATCCAACCGGGCAAATGGGACACAGCCGTTGGCGGCCATATTGACTATGGCGAAGAAACCCGCGACGCACTGCTACGCGAAACTGGCGAAGAACTGGGAATCGAAGATTTCATTCCGGAGTTTCTCACACGCTACGTATTCGAATGCCCGCGCGAACGTGAACTCGTCAATGTATTCGCCACGGTCTACGATGGGGAAATAACTCCAAGCAAAGAAACCGAAGGGGGCCGTTTCTTCTCTCCGCAAGAACTTTCCGGGCTTATCGGTACAGGAAAACTTACCCCGAATTTCGAGAGCGAATACAAGCGCCTGAGCGAAGCCGGAATGCTTTCAAAATACACATCCAAAAGTGGCGAATAAAAAAAAATAAGTACCTTTGCAAATTGTAAGTGAACGAAATAACAAAATTAGTATTATGAGTTTGAAAATAGTAGTGCTTGCCAAGCAAGTGCCCGACACGCGAAACGTGGGTAAAGACGCCATGACTCCCGAAGGGACTGTCAACCGCGCCGCCCTGCCCGCTATCTTCAATCCCGAAGATCTCAACGCGCTCGAACAAGCCCTGTGCTTAAAAGACCAGAATCCCGGCTCCACAATCACAATCGTAACCATGGGTCCTCCCCGTGCAACCGATGTAATACGCGAGGCTCTCTACCGCGGAGCCGACGATGGAGTGCTTCTTACCGACAGAGCTTTTGCTGGTGCCGACACATTGGCCACCTCATATGCCCTCTCCATGGCCATACGCAAATTGGGCAGTTGCGACCTCATCATCGGCGGCCGCCAGGCAATTGACGGCGACACGGCGCAAGTTGGCCCGCAGGTCGCCGAAAAGCTTGGGCTCAACCAGATTACATATGTAAACGAGATTAACGAATGCGACGGCAAGGAAATCACCGTGACCCGCCATATCGACGGCGGCATTGAAGTGGTAAAGGCCCCGCTTCCCATAATGCTCACGGTAAATGGCGACGCAGCTCCCTGCCGCCCCCGCAACGCCAAGAGAGTGATGAAATACAAACGCGCAATGACTCCCATCGAGCGTCCCGCAAACGGCGAACTACCGTATGCCGAGGAATACGAAAAGAAGCCTTACCTCAACATCACCCAGTGGACCGTTGCCGATGTTGAAGGCGACCTTCAGCAGTGCGGCCTCGCCGGTTCGCCCACAAAGGTCAAGGCTGTGCAGAACATCGTGTTCAAGACAAAGGAGAGCAAGACTCTCAATGCTAGCGACAACGATATCGATGCACTTATTAAGGAATTACTCGCAAACCATACCATAGGATAAAGAAAGACCGATATGAACAACGTATTTGTATATTGCGAAATAGAAAAGACCACAGTCGAAGAAGTAAGCCTTGAGCTTCTCACCAAAGGCCGCAAGCTCGCCAACCGTCTTGGGGTAAAACTCGAAGCGGTATGTGCCGGCACCGGAATCAAGGGCCAGGTTGAAAGCCAGGTACTCCCCTATGGCGTGGATGTTCTTCACGTGTTCGACCACGAAGGGCTTTACCCCTACACATCAAAGCCCCACACCTCGATACTTGTCAACCTCTTCAAGCGCGAACAACCGCAGATTTGCCTTATGGGCGCTACCGTAATAGGACGCGACCTCGGTCCCCGCGTATCGTCGAGCCTCAAGAGCGGACTTACCGCAGACTGCACCGCACTCGAAATCGGCGACTACGATGACAAGAAGAGCGGAAAATCGTACAAGGACCTCCTCTACCAGATCCGTCCCGCTTTCGGCGGCAACATCGTGGCAACTATCGTCAACCCCGAAAACCGTCCGCAAATGGCTACCGTTCGTAGCGGCGTGATGAAGGCAGAAAAAGTCGACGACAACTACAAGGGCGAAGTGGTTTACGAAAATACAAACGACTTCACAAGCGCCGAAGACTATGTAGTAAAAGTCATCGAGCGCCATGTAGAGAAGGCTAAGAACAACCTAAAGGGTGCTTCGATTATCGTAGCCGGTGGCTACGGTGTAGGAAGCGCCGACGGCTTCAAGCTTCTCTACGAATTCGCAAATGAAATCCATGCCGAAGTAGGCGCAAGCCGCGCTGCTGTTGACGCTGGATTCTGCGCTTCCGACCTTCAGATAGGCCAGACCGGTGTTACCGTACGCCCCAAGGTTTACATCGCCTGCGGCATATCGGGTGCCATCCAGCACGTTGCCGGCATGAAGGAAAGCGGCATCGTCATCTCAATCAACACCGATCCCGATGCGCCTATCAACAAGATAGCCGACTACGTAATAAACGGGTCGGTAGAAGATGTGCTGCCCAAGATGATAA
>CAVFSQ010000039.1:8121-9468 GCA_963625145.1 Bacteroidaceae bacterium
TGATAAAGTATTATAAAGAAAATAGCAAGTAAGACTGTAAGGTCAGGAACTTGACAAAATCACAAAAAAGCAATGGCAAATTTCTATTCAGATAAGCCGGAACTGAAGTTCCACTTAAATAATGTCTTGATGAAGAAGATTGTCGCTCTTCGCGAAGGCGACTATTCCGATGCGGCAAAATACGACTATGCGCCCGTTGATTTCAACGATGCCATGGACAGCTACGACCGCGTGCTTTCGATAGTAGGCGACGTTACAGCCAATGTAGTTGCCCCCAATGCCGAGAGCGTGGATGCCGAAGGGCCACACCTCAAAGACGGCCGCGTGAGCTATGCCGAGGGCACAAAGCAGAACCTCGCCACTACCATCGCAGCCGGCATGAACGGCATGACCATGCCACGTCGCTACGGCGGACTCAATTTCCCGATTACGGCCTACACCATCGCCAACGAAGTAGTGTCGGCTGGCGATGCCGGTTTCGAGAACATCTGGAGCCTGCAGGACTGCATCGAGACTCTCTACGAATTCGGCAACGAGGAACAGAGAGAGAAATTTATCCCGCGCGTGTGCGAAGGCGAAACCATGTCGATGGACCTCACCGAGCCCGATGCCGGCAGTGACCTGCAGAGCGTAATGCTACGCGCCACCTATTCCGAAGAAGAAGGATGCTGGCTGCTCAACGGTGTGAAGCGCTTCATCACCAACGGTGATTCCGACATTCACCTCGTGCTTGCACGCTCCGAAGAAGGCACACGCGACGGACGCGGCCTTTCGATGTTCATCTACGACAAGCGTCAGGGCGGCGTAAACGTGCGCCGCATCGAGAACAAGCTCGGTATCCACGGCTCACCAACCTGCGAGCTTGTGTATAAGAACGCCCACGCCGAACTTTGCGGCGAGCGCCGTCTCGGTCTTATCAAATATGTCATGGCACTTATGAACGGCGCACGCCTCGGTATCGCAGCGCAGAGCGTAGGTATCAGCCAGGCAGCCTACGATGAGGCATTGGCTTACGCTACCGACCGTTGCCAATTCGGCAAAGCCATCATCGACATGCCGCCCGTATACAACATGCTCGCCACCATCAAGGCCAAGCTCGACGCAGGACGCGCATTGCTCTACGAAACATCGCGCTACGTTGACATTTACAAATCGTACGACGACATTGCACGCAGCCGCAAACTTACCCCCGAAGAGCGTCAGGAGCAGAAGAAATACACCCGTCTTGCCGACTGCTTCACTCCGCTTGCCAAGGGTATGAACTCGGAATATGCAAACCAAAACTCCTACGACTGCATCCAAGTGCACGGCGGTTCGGGCTTCATGCTCGAATACGCATGCCAGCGC
>CAVFSQ010000040.1:0-3069 GCA_963625145.1 Bacteroidaceae bacterium
TTTTGAATTACAACAGGCCTTTTTCGGCGCGCGGCTGCACCTTTGGAAACCAACGCGCTACAAAGCGGCATTTTCAATTGTTACGGCAACCGCTTAATTGCGTTACCTGTCTGCCGCGCATTGCCGCAAAGCGGAAGACGGGAAAGCCGGGAACTTCGTATCTTTGCACCCGTGAGCGAAACTACTTTAACTCTCGAAAACCTTACAACCGGCTACGGCGGCGACGAAGCACGCTGCGTGACGAAATGCTTCAGCACTTCGCTGTCGGCAGGTGATTTCGTGTGCCTTCTCGGTGTCAACGGCTCGGGAAAGTCAACATTGCTGCGCACGATAGCCGGACTTCAGAATCCTATATCGGGAAGCGTGATAGTTGACGGGAAAGGCGTCGGCGCCATTCCGCCCCGCGAACTGGCAAGGCTAGTAAGCGTGGTGCTTACCGACAGGCAGGTGTTCGGCACGCAGATGACCATATACGAACTGGTGTCGCTCGGGCGGATTCCGTATACAGGATTTATGGGAAGGCTGTCGGCCGAAGACCGGAAGGAGATAGACAAGGCGCTTGAGCAGACCGGCATGGCCGGCATGGCGCGGCGGAGGATTTCAACCCTCAGCGACGGCGAGCGTCAGAAAGCCATGATAGCGCGGGCCCTGGCCCAGCAAACGCCCGTAATGCTCCTCGACGAACCTACGGCATTCCTCGATTTCCCCAGCAAGGCGGCGGTGTTCGGAATGCTGCGCGGCATAGCCCGCAACGGGCACAAAACGGTAGTAGTCTCAACCCACGACCTAGGCACGGCTTTCCACTCGGCCAGCACGCTGTGGCTGCTGAAGCGCGGCGAATGCCCCGAATGCGGCAGCCCGCACAGCCTGGCAACGCAGGGAAGTCTCGACGTTTTCTTCAACGGCTGCGGCGCGAGCTTCAACCGCGAGAACCTGGAATACACAATTAATTTCGAAACTGAAAAATGATAGTCTGCATAGCCGAAAAGCCCAGCGTGGCACGCGACATAGCCCAGGTGCTCGGCGCCACCGGGCGCAATGACGGATATTTCGAAGGCAACGGATACCAGGTGACCTGGACATTCGGCCACCTCTGCGAGCTGAAATATCCCGAAGACTACTACGAGCCGTGGCACCGCTGGAGCCTGGCCGCACTGCCCATGATTCCGCCGCGCTTCGGCATACGCCTGAAAAACGACCGCGGAGTGGCAAAGCAGTTCAAGGTGATAAAAAACCTGTTCGAAAAGGCCGACAGCATAGTGAACTGCGGCGATGCCGGGCAGGAGGGCGAACTTATACAGCGCTGGGTGCTGCAGATGTCGGGAGCGAAATGCAGCGTGCAGCGGCTGTGGATTTCTTCGCTCACCGAGGAAAGCATACGCGAAGGCTTCGGCGCGCTAAAAGACACTTCGGCATACCAAAGCCTGTACGAGGCAGGGCTTTGCCGCGCCATAGGCGACTGGCTGCTCGGCATGAACGCCACGCGCCTTTACACCCTAAAGTTCGGCTCGCACGAGCGGGGCGCGCAGCCCCTTTCGGTAGGCCGCGTGCAGACACCAACGCTGGCAATGATAGTGAACCGGCAAAACGAGATAGACAACTTCGTGCCCCAGCCCTACTGGGTGTTGACTACCATATACCGCGACACCACATTCACGGCAACGGCCGGGAACTTCAGCGAAGAAGAGAAGGCAAGGCTCGCGCTCGAAAAAATACGCGGCAAGGCGTTCACCGTTGACAAGGTGACATGCAAGCAGGGCAAGGAAGCGCCCCCGCGCCTGTTCGACCTTACCTCACTGCAGGTGGAGTGCAACCGCAAGTTTTCGTTCTCGGCCGAAAAAACGCTGCAAATAGCCCAAAGCCTTTACGAAAAGCACGTGGCAACTTATCCGCGCGTCGACACCACATATCTTCCCGACGACGTTTTCCCGAAATGCAAGGGTATACTAAACTCGCTGTCGCAATACGCCGAATTTCTACAGCCGCTGCGAGGCAAGGCGCTGAAGAAAAACCGCAAGTTCTTCGACAACTCGAAAGTCACCGACCACCACGCCATCATTCCCACCGGCGCAGCCGCCACATCGCTTACCGATGACGAAGCGAAGGTTTTCGACCTTATAGCGCGCCACTTCATCGCAGCGTTCTGGCCCGACTGCGTGTTCTCGACAACCACCGTACTGGGGCATTGCGACGACATGAAGTTCAAAGCCACCGGGAAGCAAATCATTGAACCGGCCTGGCGCACGGTTTTCCCCAAGCAGAAGCAACAGGAAGACGATGGCGACGACCGCAAGAAAGACATTCCAGAGGCCATACTTCCCGATTTCACCGAAGGCGAGAGTGGAGAGCACAAGCCGTCGGTGACGCAGAAGTCAACCCAGCCGCCAAAACCCTACACCGAAGCCACACTGCTGCGCGCAATGGAAACCGCCGGCAAGAGTGTGGACGACGAAACGCTACGCGATGCGCTGAAAGAAAACGGGATAGGCCGTCCGTCAACGCGCGCAGCCATAATAGAGACACTGTTCCGCCGAAGGTATATAGTAAAGCAGCGGAAGTCGATTGTACCTACCGCCACCGGGCGTGAACTCATTGCCATGATTCACGAAAACCTGCTGAAAAGTGCCGAGCTAACGGGGCAATGGGAGAAGAAATTGCGCGAAATAGAACGTGGCGAATATTCGTCGCAACAGTTTGTTGGCGAACTGAAAGAGATGGTAAGCCGCATAGTGGCATCGGTCATTGCCGAGCAAAACACCAGCCGCGTTTCGTGGACTGCAGCTCCGGCAAAGGGAAAAGCCACCAAAGCCCCCGCGCGCAAAAGCAAACCGGCTGCGGCTTCTGAAAGCAAGAGCCCAGGCGGCAGCGTAAAGGAGGGCGACGTATGCCCCGTATGCGGGAAAGGAAAGGTAATATGCGGGAAAACGGCGCTAGGATGCTCGCGATGGAAAGAGGGATGCAATTTCCGTCAGCCGCTGGAATCATGAAAAAAGAAGAGACGGGCAACGTCCGCTACCGTTTACTTTTTCACGCACTGTAATTTCACTGAATTTACTCTCCGCGCAGCGG
>CAVFSQ010000040.1:3121-9374 GCA_963625145.1 Bacteroidaceae bacterium
GCGCAGCGGGGCGTGGCGCGAGTCCTTGCGTGCCCCGAACTTCAGCAGTTTGTTTGCCGATACGGTGATGCTGCGCCCGGTGGGCTGAGCCAGCGTCCGCACATCGTCGAACGCTTCCTGCGTCTTCTTCAGGCAGGCATCAGCCTTGGCAAGCCGTTCACAGAGCAACTGCACCCGGCTCACAATCTCGTTTGCCACATCTATTATCTTGTCCTGATTTTCGGTCTGGCGCATTTGCTTCCAACTGATTTCCAGAATGCGCAGCAGGGCATACATGTTCTGCGAACCGGTGACAAGCACGCCGTCGTTGTAGGCATCGCGCCAAAGCGCCGCATCGTTTGAAAGCGCCAGCTGCAAAGCCCCTTCGCTGAACACATACATTATAACGAAATCAAGATGCGCCTTGCCCTGCGGCATGAAGCGACTGTAGTCTTTCGACTTCAGTTCCTTTACATGATTCCTTACCGAAGCAATGTGGCGCTTCAGCGCTTCGGCGCGCTCGGCTTCGGTTTCGGCACAACGGTAATCCTCGAAGGCCTTGAACGACATCTTCGAATCGATAACCATGTCGCGGTGGTCGGGAAAGTGCAGTATTACGTCGGGAATCATCTTGCGCCCGGTCTCGCTGTCGGTTATTACGTTGCCGTCGGCATCACGCATAGTCTGCTGCGTTTCGTATTCAATGCCTTCGGTAAGCCCCATGTTTTCGAGCAGTTCCTTTAGTTTCAGTTCGCCGAAGTTGCCTTGCGTTTTGTTTTCCCCGGTCAGCGCCGAAGCGAGCCGGTCGGCGCTTGCGCCAACAGCCTTTGCCTGCTCGAAACTGCTGTTGATGGCGGTTTGCAGACTTGCCATTGTTTTCGACTGCTCGAGTTTGCTGCTTTCCACAGCCTCTTTCATGCGGTCGATACTGGCGTTGAGTGGATTTAGAATCGCTGCAAGCTGTTCTTTGTTTGCCGAAGCAAGCTGTTGCTGCCGTTTCTCGAGCGTTTCTTCCGAGGCGGTGCGCAGTTTTTCGGCCATGAACTTCAACTGCTCGTCCAAATGCTCGCGCTGGTGCGCTTTCAGTTCTTCGGCGTTCTGCTGCAGACTGCGCACTTTCTGCGCTTCCACTTCGCGTTCAACGGTGAGCGACGAAATCTTTGCGGCACTGCGCACACGGCACACCAGATATCCGATTGCGAAGCCGGCAACAAGGGTGACGATCATGCAGGCAACTGCCATGTGCGCTTATTTTACGAGTATCTTGCTGCGCACGTTATCGCGCGAAGTTTTGACCGTGGCAATGTAGATTCCCTTTGCCGGAACACGGCAGCGGTACGGCAGTTGCGCACTGGTGCTTTCCACTGTAGTGCCATCGGTGGTAAATATGCAGATTTCCGCATCTTGCGGGTTGCCGTCAATGCAAACCATGCCGTCGCTGCTGTAGACAATGATATCGGAGTTTGCGGAATACTGCACATCGCCGATGCCGCTCGGGAAGTCGGCAAGAGCTTCGTCGGCATTGGCAATGGCCCGCGAATACCAGTCAATCATATACTGGGTTTCGGTTTCGTAATTTTCCATAGAGCCTGGCCAGCGCAGGTTCTCGCGGCCCCATGCTCCGGAGTTTACCAGCTGGTCTTTTTTGTCGAGAATCCTTGCGGTTACGCTGTCGAGCGAGAATGCGCCGTTTTTCCAGCGTATCCACGTGTCGTGGAGCTCGCGCTTGAAATACTCGGGGCCGTTGTTTACAAGGCGGTCAAAGAGCCCGCAGTTCGACAGCCACGAGCCGAAACCCTGCTTGTCGAATTTCGAACCGTCCCAGTTTCTTCCAATCGAAGCATCGAGGTCCCAAGGAGTTATAAGTGCACGGCTAGGAGTTTGTGAAACATCGCGAAAACTTATATAAGTGTTCTTGCAGTTGTTGTCGTTAATGCGCAGCACATTTATGAAAAGCACGAAATCAACGAGGTTCTGCAGATAGTACCTTATTGGCAGCACGTTGAAAAGCAATATATTGTTGGGATTGGTTTTCTTTGCTGTGATTCTTATCAAGTTTCTCAGCGGAGTCCAGTTTGCCATCTGCACGCTGTCGTCTGGATATTTCTGTTCCCATCCCCGCCAACTAAGCGTACTGGTTGTATTGGCACTTGTGCTAACGTTCCAAAACTTCGTTTCGTCACTCCAGTCTGTAGCCTTGTAGAGCATCCCCTTGAAAGTAAGATTGCCACTTTCGTCGACGGCGACTTTCTCGAGGTCGAGTTTCTTGCGGTTTATCTTGTCGGTGACACAGTAGACACCATTGTATTGCCCGTTGACAAACACTTCAGCGTAGAGTCCCTGCGTGCCGTTGACCTTCGAGTGTCCCTCCGAGACTTCATAGGGCAAACTATCAACCTGATTCCAGAGGTCGAAGCACAAACGGGTTCTCATTCTTGCCTTGTCGTTGTACATTGCGTCGAGTATCAGGTTGTCGTCTTTCATGAGCCCCAGCACGCTGACGTTCTTGCCTTCACGGTTGCCGTCCCATATTTTTATTGCATAGGGTTTCTTTGCAAGCCCTGCGGTATGAGCTCCGCGTATTCTAGCTCCGATGAAATGCTGATAGAGCACTTTGTCCTTGGTGCGTTTCCATGGGTCAACTACCGTGATGTAGCCGTCGTGATACACGTCGTGCTCATAAGCGTCGGCATCTATCATTATCAGCGGCATAGACGTGAAGTAGAGAGTCCATTTCTGCAGTTTCACTCCCATGTGGAATACGTAGCTTTTGGTAAACTTGTTGACGAGAGTTATGGTATCGCCCACATTGTAGCGCTTGTAGTTTATGCGCACCTTTTCAAACTTGTCGGTTGTAAAAACCACCTTCATCGAGTCGCCTTCCACAGGCTTAAGGCTGCAATATACTGCGTAATTGGTGGAGTCCATAATGCAAGGTACTCCGTTGCAAAAAACAGAGAATTCTCGATTGCTGCCTTCCTCATACCCAGCATTTGCCATTGCCGGCAATATCATAAGTAACAGGGTCAGAAAGCGTGCGGCATATTTTGCGGTAAACTTCATTTCTTTTTTATTTTTTGAGCACTTGCAGTGCCGTTGTTATTGTCTTGTCGTCTTCGTTGATTATCTGGAAATATTCCGAGGTGTCCCAAATGTCGCGCGCCACGAGAGCCTTCAGCGTCTTGGCTATCAGCGTACGTGTCTTTTGCTTCTCGTCATCGTCAGCGGCCGTTATCTTTTCCTTCTCGCCAGCCGCGAATATTTCATCGACAAGCGATTCGGGAGTCGTGAACTTCTGGCGGAAAGTTTCGAAATCGGGATATCCGGTTTTGAGGCTATTGCGGTGCTGGTCAATATACTTCGTGCCCGTAGGGAGTATGAGGTTTTTGCGCGAAAGGCTGCGGTAGTATTTCGTGTAGGTCATAGTGTCAAGCGGCACAAAGTGGTCGGGGATAATTCCGCCTCCGCCGTATACGGGGCGGTGTTTCTTCAAGGTGAAACACTTGAGCGAATCGTTGTGATGTATGCTGTCGGCATGGAAAAGTTCCCCGCTGCGCAGCCGTTTCAGTTCGTCCTGACTGTAGGCTTCCTTTTCGCCCGGTTTGTAGGGCTTCTGTATGCACCTCCCGGCCGGAGTGTAGTATCGCGAAACGGTGAGGCGTATCATAGAGCCATCGGGCAACTGCACGGGTTGCTGCACAAGGCCCTTGCCGAAACTTCTCACTCCCACAATGTCGGCGCGGTCGTTGTCCTGAAGCGCTCCGGCCAAAATTTCGGCAGCCGAAGCCGAGAACTCGTCAATCAACACGGCTATTTTCCCTTTAGTAAACAGTCCGGCTCCCTGCGCCTTGTATTCCGACGAAGGCACGGCACGCCCTTTTGTATACACCACCATATCACCGGTCTGCAGGAATTCGCTTGCTATCTGCACGGCGGCTTCCATGAATCCGCCTCCGTTGCTGCGCAGGTCTATCATGAGGCGGTCCATGCCTTTTTCCTTGAGTTCCCTGATGGCAGTGTGTATTTCTTCGGGGGTTTTCTGGCCGAACGAGCCGAAGCGTATATACCCCGTTTTGCTATCAATCATGTATGCGGCGTCGAGTGTGTGAAGGGGAATCTTGTCGCGCACTATTTCGAAGGCAATTGCGTCTTTCACCCCTGGGCGCACGATGCTAAGGTTTACTTTTGTGCCTTTCTTGCCGCGAAGGCGTTTCATTATGTCGTTTGTAGGCATCTTCACCCCGGCAATCAGCGTGTCGTTGACTTTCACTATGCGGTCGCCCGCCAATATGCCGGCTTTCTGCGACGGGCCCTTGTCGGTGGGCTGCACCACCACCAGCGTGTCTTCAATCATATTGAACTGCACGCCTATGCCTTCGAAGTCACCGCGCAGCGGTTCATTGAGAGCCTTTGTCTGTGTGGCATCGGTATAAGTGGAATGGGGGTCGAGCTGCGAGAGCATACCGGTTATCGCGCCTTCCACAAGTTTCGGCAAATTGACCGTGTCGACATACATTCGCGAGATTGCGTACTGCGCTATTCCCAACTTGCGCACGGCTTCGCTCTCGGGAGTTTTGTTTTGGGCCGACAAGTGTGCCGTACAAAGCATCGCCACCATCGCGACGCATATTATATTTCGTCCTGACATAAGCATCTATTTTTGAGTTGTGCAAATATATGAATTTCCAAAGGCTTACAATACCTAGTTTGCATTAAACCTTTTTAAAACCCACAACATTGCTGCCGGAATTTATACGGCAGACAAGCGCAAGCAAAGAAAAAGCAATGATTTCGACATTCTTTGGGCTGTAAAACCGAAAAAAGGTGTACCTTTACACACAAATTTTTAAAGCAAACACAATTTCAAAACAAGCACAATGAAAGTTTCAATCAAGAAAACCCTTTTCGCTGCAGCCTGCGCCGTTATGGCTATGGGCTCCGGCAAGGCCAATGCGCAGACTCCGCGCCCCGAATACCCGCGGCCGCAATTTGAACGCGCCACATGGCAGAACCTCAACGGAACATGGACATACACCTTCGACTTCGGCCTTAGCGGTGCCGACCGCGGCTATCAGAACTCTAAGGGATTCGACGGCAAAATCACAGTACCCTTCTGCCCCGAAAGCAAACTGAGCGGCGTGGCCTATACCGACTTCATCAACGGCATCTGGTACCAGCGCACACTGCAGGTGCCTGCCGACTGGACCGGCAAGAACATTCTGCTTCACTTCGGCGCCGTTGATTACGAAGCTACAATTTACATCGACGGCAAATTCGTTATGAAGCACTTCGGCAGCAGCTCGTCCTTCACTGCCGACATCACCAAATTCGCGAAGCCCGGCCAAAGCGTAAACCTCGTGGTAGGCGTGAAGGATGACCTTCGCAGCGGACTGCAACCCGGTGGAAAGCAAAGCGCCTTTTACTACTCGCGCGGATGCGACTACACCCGCACTACCGGCATATGGCAGACCGTATGGATGGAGTCCGTAGCTCCCGAAGCCCTCAAGCAGGTAATAGCAACCCCCGATATCGACCAAAAGCAGTTGGTAATACGCCCGTCGTTCTATGAAGAATCGACGAGCAACACACTCACCGTGAAAATGTTCGACGGCAAAAAGGTTGTTGCGCAGAAAACCGTGAATGCATGCAACGAGAACATCGTGGTGCTTCCCGTGAAAGACATGAAACTCTGGAGCCCCGAATCGCCCTTCCTCTACGACCTTACCTACACCGTAAAGAACAAGGACGGCAAGGTAATCGACGAAGTGAAATCGTATGCCGGCATGCGCAAAGTACACAATGCAGGCGGGTATTTCTACCTCAACAACAAACCCTATTTCCAGCGCCTGGTGCTCGACCAGGGCTTCTATCCCGACGGCATTTGGACTGCACCGAGCGACGAGGCTCTGAAGCACGACATCGAGCTCAGCAAGGCTGCCGGATTCAACGGCGCACGCCTCCACCAAAAGGTATTCGAGGAGCGCTTCCACTATTGGGCTGACAAGCTTGGCTACCTTACATGGGGCGAGTTTGCAAGTTGGGGACTCAACGTCAACAACGAGCTGGCAGTGCGCAACTTCCTTTCGGAGTGGACCGAAATCGTGGAACGCGACCGCAACCACCCGGCAATAGTTACCTGGACTCCATTCAACGAAACATGGGCAAGCACCAACGGCACATACGTGCGCCTCATGAACGACACCTACAACCTCACGAAAGCTATCGACCCGACACGCCCCGTAAATGACGCCAGCGGCGACGGACACATCAAGAC